>CAYWWF010000121.1:0-4614 GCA_964461745.1 uncultured Oscillospiraceae bacterium
GAGGCGCTTGATACAATGATCCCCCTGCTGCAAAGCACTTACGGCAATGCCTCTTCGCTTTACACCGTCGCGCGTGAAGCTCGCCGCACGGTCGACGAGGCCCGGCGCTCGGTCGCTACGGCGCTCGGCGCGAAGCCCGAAGAGATTTACTTTACTTCCGGTGGAACCGAATCCGACAACTGGGCGATCAAAGGTGTCTTTGAGGCCCAAATGAACAAACCCTGTCACATCATTACCTCGATGATCGAGCACGACGCGGTGCTCGCCGCTGTCAAAGCCGTGGAAAAACGCGGCGCCGCGGTTACCCTTGTCCCGGTTGATGAACACGGCGTCGTTACACCGGACACACTGCGCGCGGCGCTGCGGCCTGAGACCGTTTTGGTCAGCATCATGGCCGCCAACAACGAAATTGGAACACTCCAGCCGATAGAAGCCCTCGGACAAATCACCCGCGACCACGGCGCGCTGTTTCACACCGACGCCGTCCAAGCCGCCGGTCACGCACCGCTGAATCTCAGCGCCCTGTCGGTGGATTTGCTATCGCTTTCGGCGCACAAGTTCGGCGGGCCCAAGGGCGTTGGCGTACTCTATATCCGGCGCGGTGTGCGCTTAAATCCGCTGCTTTCGGGCGGCGGACACGAACGCGGCGCGCGCTCCGGCACGGAAAACGTTGCGGGCATCGCGGCTTTGGCTGCCGCGTTGCATGCTTCCGTACAGAATTTGGAGGCCGAGACCTCGCATGTAAGCGCGCTGTCCCGGCGGCTCATCGAAGGCCTCTCGCAAATCCCCTACGCCCGACTGACTGGACATCCCGACCATCGTCTGCCCGGCACGGTCTCCTTCGTCTTCGACAGCGTCGAGGGCGAAAGCCTGGTCTTGGGGCTTGACACCGTCGGGATTTGCGCCTCCAGTGGTTCGGCCTGTTCGAGCGGTTCGCTGGACCCGTCGCATGTGCTGCTGGCCATCGGATTGCCCGCTGAGGTCGCCCACGGCTCCCTGCGCTATTCACTCAGCCCGTTCAACACGATGGACGAGGTGGAGTATTTGATCGAACAGACCGCGAAGGTCGTCGCGCGCAGCCGGTCGATGTCTCCGCTTTGGGACGAGAAGCGCCAGTGCCCATTGGCGTTTACGCTTTGACCGCCGGATGGTTTTACGCCCCCTTGTGTGGGGCTGACCATTGCCTGCGTGTGTATCATTTTTAATCTTGAAGGATGTTTTTTACCATGTATACCGAAAAAGTGATCGACCATTTCAACAACCCCCGCAACGTCGGCGAAGTTGAAGACCACAACGCCGAGGGTACCGTCGGCAACCCCAAATGCGGCGACATCATGAAGATTACGATGAAAATAGAAGACGACGTGATTGTGGACGTGAAGTTCAAGACCTATGGCTGCGGCGCGGCGGTTGCAACCTCGTCCATGGCCACCGAGCTTGTCAAAGGCAAAACCGTACAGGAGGCCTTGGCGCTCACCAACGCCGCCGTTGCCGAAGCGCTCGACGGTTTGCCCCCTGTGAAAATGCATTGTAGTGTGCTCGCCGAACAGGCCATCAAATCGGCGCTGTCGGACTACTACCGCCGCCAAGGCATCGACCCGACACCGATTGTCGGCTGCGACAGCCACTGTGAAAGCTGCGACTGCCACTAGATTATCAAACAATCGCCTCGCTGGATTGTTTTCGATACTGGATTCCGACCTGCGGGCGTTTCGACGATTTTCTATGGAAAATCGTCGGGTTATGGAGTTTTTCTGAGTCACATGTTCCCGGAAAAACAATTGTTTTTCATTTTCTGCCAAGCGGAGAACTCTGCGAGGCTACAAAGGGGTGGTTTCTTGTGTCCGGCGGGTTTTGGCTGATCCTCAGTGCGGCCATTTTGCTGCTGTGCTATGTCGTACGGCTTCTTATCCTGGCCGCCCGCCTCGAGAAAAAACGCCCCGAGGCCTCCGACGGCCTACATCCCGACCCCCAGCTTTCCGAACAGGCCGCGCAAAGTCTTTCGGATCTCATCCCGTTTCAGACCGTATCCCGCGAGGGCCTCACCCAGTTTTCCTCCTGGACACGCCTGCGCGACCAGCTCCGTCTGCGTTACCCGCGTGTTCACGCGGTCTTTGAGCGGGAAGTCATCGGCAGCTACAGTCTACTGTTTCGCTGGCCCGCGCTGGAGCCGACCGAAGAGCCGATCCTGTTTTGCGCGCATCTCGACGTGGTGCCCGCCGACGGCGCTTGGACCCATCCCCCCTTTGGCGGGGAGATTCACGACGGCGAAGTCTGGGGCCGCGGCGCGCTCGACTGCAAGGGCACTCTCGTAAGCCTTCTCGAAGCCGCCGAATCCCTACTCGAAAAAGGCTTCCGGCCCACGCGCGACATTTTTTTCGCCTTTGGTCACGACGAGGAAATCGGCGGAGCCGACGGCGCCGGCGCGATGGCCGACTGGATGGCGCGCCACGGTCTACATTTTGCGATGGTGCTCGACGAGGGCACCTTTGTCCGACCGGACTATCTGGACAGCGTCCGGCCTGTGGCGCAGGTCGCCGTCACAGAAAAGGGCTTTGTGAACCTGCGTATGCGGGCGACGGCCCCGGCGGGGCACGCGTCTCTACCGCCGAAGATCACCGCCAACAGCGTGCTCAGCGAGGCCATTTGCCGGATACAGATGACACCGCGCCGCGCGCACTTTACCGATTTGTCCTGGGAGACACTCAGTCGGCTCGCGCCCTGTCTCTCGTTTGGAACCCGCGTATTCCTTCAATGTCCGTTTTTATTTCGTCGGTTGCTTGCGCGCCGTATGCTGCGCGCGCCCGACACCGCGGCGCTGATGCGCAGTACGGTCGCCACCACCGTGATCCGCGCAGGCCAGGCGGCAAATGTCTTGCCCGCTACCGCCGACGCGGTGCTCAACGTCCGGCTCTTGCACGGCGACACGATCGAGGATGTGCTGCGTCACCTCGGCGAACTCACGCGCGACTTACCTATAAGCTTTGAGGCCGGGCCGGTCGGAGAACCCTCGCAAATCAGCGACTACAAGGGCGAAGTGTTTGAAACCCTGACCCAGAGCATCCAGGCCGTCTTCGGCGGGGTCTGTGTCGTTCCGGCGCTGATGCCCGGTGGCGCGGACGCGCGACGTTACGAGCCGCTTTCCCCCTGTGTTTTTCGTTTTTCCCCGTTTGTGCTGACAAAAGACGAACAGATGCGCATTCACGGTCGAGACGAACGCATTTCCGTGGAGGCCCTGGGGCGGGCCGTGTTGTTTTATGAGGATCTGTTTTCACGTCTGGCCGGTACGCCGGGCCTGATGCTCTCGGTGGATCAGCTTGATTTTGAAACCATTTTGTCACTGCGTCCTGAGGAAGACGAAACCGAGGCGCCCGGGGATTGAGGACATAGCAAGCCTCGCGGAGTTTTTCCACGGGCGAAAAATAACATTCCATTGTTTCTCCGGGGACATGCGCCTCGGAAAACACCTTTACCCGCAGCAGTGCTCCGGCCCGCAGGCCGGTACCACATTTAGACGGAAACCCAGCGCAGCGGCATTTCCCCCTTTCTCCTCCGCCGAAGGCGGAGGAGAAAGAAAACTATAACTCCTAGTTGTAAATAATTTCTAAAGCAGTTTGGAGGTTTTTGTATGCAGACCTTTACCATCACCCGTACCGACAAACCCAAACCCAAGCCCGATCCAAACAAACTGGGCTTTGGCAAATTTTTTACCGACCATATGTTCTTGTTGGACTATGACGACGACACCTGGAAAAATCCGCGCATTGTCCCTTACGGCCCGCTTTCGCTCGACCCGTCGGCGATGGTCTTCCATTACGCTCAGGAGACCTTTGAGGGCCTCAAAGCCTACCGCACGTCGGAAGGCAACTGCCTGCTCTTCCGTCCGCTCGAAAACATCCGCCGCTTAAACCGCTCGAACGAGCGCCTTTGCATCAACCCCATCGACGAGGAACTGTTCCTTTCGGCGCTCAAAGAACTGGTGCGCTGTGACATAGACTGGGTGCCGAGTCTGCCGGGCACGTCACTGTACATCCGTCCGTTCGTCATCGCAACCGACCCCTATCTCGGCGTCCACGCGTCGAAGACCTATCTGTTCGCGATCATCCTTTCACCGGTCGGCGCGTATTATCCTGAAGGCATGAATCCTGTGCGCATTTTGATTGAGACCGATGACGTGCGCGCGGTGCGCGGCGGCACAGGTACGGCCAAAACCGGCGGCAATTACGCCGCGACGATCCGCGCGCAGCACAGAGCCCAAGACAAAGGCTTTACGCAAGTGCTTTGGCTCGACGGTGTCCATCGCAAGTACATCGAGGAAGTCGGCACGATGAACGTCTTCTTCCAAATCGACGGCACCATTGTGACGCCGCCGCTCTCCGGTACGATCCTGCCGGGCATCACGCGCGACTCGGTCATTCAGCTTCTGAAGCTCTGGGGACTCCCGGTGGAAGAGCGCCCGATTGATGTCGATGAGCTGTTGCGCGCCGCGCAAGACGGCTCTTTGCAGGAGTCCTTCGGCACCGGCACTGCCGCGGTCATCTCGCCGGTCTGCCAGTACACCTACAAAGACCAGGCCGTGACCATCGGCGACGGTCGCACGGGCCCGCTGGCCGC
>CAYWWF010000121.1:4714-6983 GCA_964461745.1 uncultured Oscillospiraceae bacterium
AAAAAATTTTTTTGAAAAACCATCAACATTTGCCGCTTATATTCACTTTATCTTCGGTTAAACTACTCCCAGACGCCCGGAAAACAAAATTCATTTTTAGACCGGTGCGAACATTGATAAAACAATGAACGTGAAAGGTTAAAATGATAAAAAAGCTGACATCAACCAAAGAAAAGGCTGGAAAAAACCCGATATTTGTGAGAGGACAAACCTCAACAACAAAAAGAAGGGAAAAAAGCCATCGCCCGTTCATTGGGCCATGAAGGGATGCAGTTCGGAAACCGATAGGCGTTTACCTGATGAAATATACAGGGATGAAAAAGGATGACGAAGTGAAAACACTGCGTCATCCTTTTTTTATTATCATATTGGAGGTGTACCTTTGTCCATCCGCTCGATCGTGCCTCCCGGCTTATTCGTTGCGCTTGGTGTGACTCTGCCCCTTGTGTTTCACGGCATCCCCAACGCGGGCGCAACCTTTTTGCCGATGCATTTGCCTGTGTTTCTCTGCGGGCTTCTCTGTTCCTGGGGATCGGGCTTGCTTTGCGGCTTTTTGACCCCATTGCTTTCATTTTTGCTCACAGGAATGCCCCCGACCGCGTTGCTGCCAGGAATGCTCTGCGAACTCATGATTTACGGCGCAATGTCAGGTTTTCTGCGTCAGAAAACCCGGACGCGCAACAAAATGTTGAACCTCTACATAGCGCTGTTTGGCGCGATGCTCGCCGGGCGTGCCGTGGTGTGCCTTTTCAATCTTTTGTTGTTTATGCCCGGGCAGTACAGTCTATCCACTTGGGTGACCTCTGCTTTTGTCACCGCCGTGCCGGGGATCACAATCCAGTTGCTGTTTGTGCCAGGCATTGTACTGACGCTGGAAAAGGTGTCAAAATTCCGGCGGTAACACAAAACCTCATTCCTCTGAATCCACTTCAGCGGTTCGCAAGCGAAACTCCACACCGCAGTCCTCGGCGATCTTCCGACAAGCCTCAATGTCATCCTCGGACAAGACATCTACCACCGAGAGGATCACACGGGGCACATACTGTTTAATCCTGCGCGTAAATTCCAAAATGGAATCAAATGCCTCGATGCCGAACACCGGGTGGCACATCGCCTGATACTCCACGGCGTTCTTCGCGTTTAAGGAGATAGACACCACATCCACGAGGCCCTGAAAGCGCGGCGTCACATCCTCGGCGTAAATCAAATTGGCCTGTCCGCAGGTGTTGAGACGCACGGGCGGCCCGCCTTCCTCTTTGACCCGCTCGGCAATCCAAAGCAGTTCGTCCAGGCGCAATGTGGGCTCGCCAAAGCCACAAAACACCACTTCGTCGTAGTGGCGCAGCCCCGCGCGGCGCAAATCATCCCAAACCTCTTCGGGGTAAGGCTCACGCGTGAGCCAAAGCGAGTCGTTTTCCCCGACGGTGTCGGCAAACGCGCGCAAACAGAACTTACAGACGTTGACGCAGCGGTTGGTCAGGTTCACGTAGAGTCCGCGGCCCACGCGGTAGACAAAGGTGGAGCCTTTGTGCCGCGCGCGCGCGCCGGAAATCGAGAAGTCTAAAATCTTTCCATTGTCCTCTTTACTCGGGCCATTGGGCGGGTTATCCATCTCTGTACACCCCTGAACGTCGAATCAATCAATCGCAAAAAATTCTTTCCCATTGAAAAGAGTCATCGCCGCGATGTCCTGCGCCGTGGTGTTCCGAACGGCAGCCAGCGCCTGACAGACCAGCGGCAGATAGGCCGAGCTGTTGCGTTCCCGCCGATGGGGTTCGGGTGTCAGATACGGCGCGTCGGTTTCAATCATCAGGCGGTCTTCGGGCAGCCACGCGGCCACTTCGAGCGCGCGCCGCGCGTTTTTGTAGGTCACAACGCCGGTAAACGAGAGGGAGTACCCGAGGCCAACCAGCGTCTTGGCGTCCTCCAAAGAGCCGGAATAGCAATGCACCACGCCGCGTAGGCCCGGGAAGGACTTGAGGATACGCAGCGTGTCCTCATGGGCCTCTCTGTCATGTAAAATGACAGGCAAATCGAGCGCGCGCGCAAGCTCCAATTGGGCTTCCAGCGCGCTCTTTTGTGTCTCTCTTGGCGAAAAATCGTAGTGGTAATCCAGGCCGATTTCCCCGATGGCAACGACCTTGGGCGCGCGCGCAAGATGTTCCAGCGCGTGCAGCGTGTCGGCTGTCAGTTCGGTGGCGTCGTGCGGGTGTACGCCGACGGCGGCGTACACAAAGGGGAAGCGCGCAGCCAATTCCACGGCGGCGCG
>CAYWWF010000122.1:0-6937 GCA_964461745.1 uncultured Oscillospiraceae bacterium
CCAAACATGGTTAGATATTCCATCCGCTCACACATTGACTGCACAGCCTGCTAAATTATTCCAGTCCACTTCTCTGACAAATAAATGACATTTTTTTCATCTTGAATCGAAACAATACGGTCTATAGACCGTTATCCGACGCATTATTAACCCACAGCTTGGCGCAAAACTTATAAGTTTTCGTCAATGTTTTTTGCAAATTACATTGACGTGCGCTACAGTGTATTCGTTTCTTGTCCGCGCTATGCTGTACAACTTTGATAAACACGTTTACCAAAACAAGGAAGAACTGGGCCTGTTTCTCTCTGTTTTCCCTATACCCCAACAATCCGCGACAAGGTATGACCCCTCAGAAAAAAGAGGATTTTGTTGTAAGTAAAAAAATCCTGTCACAGAAAATTGACAATTGGATTTTTTTCTGCTATCATATCCACATAATAGAAAATCCCAGAAACTGTCCCATTCAGAAATCAAAGGAGGAGCCTCATGAAATCCACAGGAATTGTCCGAAAAGTCGATGAGCTTGGACGCATCGTCCTGCCCATCGAGTTGCGCCGCACCTTGGACATCGCAGAGAAAGACGTTTTGGAAATTTATGTTGCCGGCAGCAGCATCGTTCTGAAGAAGTACGAACCCGATTGCATTTTTTGTCACGGTGAAAGTGATATTACACAGTTTAAGGGCAAAAACGTCTGCTCCGATTGTCTCTCCGAGCTGAACACCGTCGGCTGAGACCCCATCTCGTCATCCGATCGCGCTTCTTGATGGTGCATCTTCAGACAAACCTAATCCCCCTACCCACACCGCTTTTTGTGTATTGGAGACCTTGGATTTGAATTGTTAGACCAATTCTTACCCCACCCACTTTTTACCCACTACCCGCGCAATGAACATCGCTGATTTTGCTTCATGTTCCAACGGCGGCAACGCCACTTGTTGTAAGATACATATTCGGCCGTGACGATTTCGTTCGTCACGGTCTTTTTTTATTTCTATGAGAAGAGGTGTCTTCCAGAGCGCGCTGCATAATTTTCCTGAAACGCCAGATACTAACACCACGTCACCGTAACAAAAAAACGCCCCCCGTGAGAGCAGCTGAGAGACCTCTATCGAAAGTCCTCACACAGTTCTCACGCAACAGGCGGTTTTGCATCCAAGATTTTTAGGGAGGCGGCGCTATGTGGGAAAAACGCACAGACTTGGCCTTGGAAGCCAAAGAGCTATGGAAAGAGAGTGCTGCAAAAGAGACAAAGCTGCTTGGCGTCGAAGCCCGTGAATATCAGCGAGAAGGCTGCACGGTCTCACGTGTGCGCATTTTAGATGAGCGTGGCGTCGAGGCGCTGCACAAACCCATCGGTACCTATGTCACCATTGAACTGTCCGGTCTGTCGCGCGGCGACACAACGATCTTCACACGCACGGTAAACGCCGTTGTCGCGGAGCTTGCACCGCTGCTGCCTCCGGTTGTCCGAACGGCGCTCGTCGTGGGGCTCGGCAACCGCGACATCACACCGGACGCCATCGGCCCGCTGACCTTAGAGCATGTCATGGTCACGCGCCACCTCATCGAGCGGATGCCGGAACTCTTCGGTAGCCTTACGCCGGTGGCCGCGTTGTCGCCGGGTGTCTTGGGCTCGACGGGCATGGAGAGCGCCGATATCATCCGAGGTGTCGTAGACAAACTGCGGCCCGACGTCATCATCATGATCGACGCCTTGGCTTCACGCAAGCTCTCCCGCGTATGCGCAACGATCCAACTCGCCGATACGGGCATTGTCCCGGGCTCGGGCGTCGGCAACGCGCGCGCCGCGCTGAATCGGGAGACGCTCGGCGTGCCCGTGGTGGCCTTGGGCATTCCAACCGTCGTGGATGTCGGCACACTCTGCGCCGATGTTCTCGCGGCGGCAGGCGGACCGATCCCCGACGCCGACGCCCTGGCCCCGTTTGGCGGCGATATGATCGTAACGCCGAAAGACATCGACCAGCACATCACCGACATCTCGCGCGTTGTGGGGTACGCAATCAACGTGGCGCTGCACAAAGGCATCGACATCCAGGATGTGATGAACTTTTTAGGATAATTGTCAAAGAATCGCAATGCTTCATTCTTTGACAAGTATGGCTCCAGTCTGCGGGCCGGGCTCACCAAATTTCTGAGGAAAATCGGTGAGGCTTTTGGGGGTGGATAAACCAAATCTATGGCCTCAAAGCCAAATACAACCCGGCAATCAGCAGCATATGCAGCGGATAAAACACGTAAAAAAAGTGCTGCAAAAAGCGGCTGTGATAGCCTCGGCGACGGTTGTACGTGAGAATCAGCGGCAAGGATAGGAGTTCAAACAGGCCAATCAACGCCCATTGCAGCGCTCCACTCGAGGCTGTGTTCAAACCCAGCAGCAGCACGGCCAACACATACCAGCACGACAGCGAAGTCCTGTCTCCTCGGAAGCGGTAAAAAATAAAGATGAACAACACGCCAAAGATGCCATAGTCGGCGCGCAACAGCTCGCTGAGCCCCGCCGCGGCGAGCACCGAAATCAAGGCCAGTCCCTTTTGACCCCGCAGCGCGAAACGGTCACAGAGGAAGATCGCAAGCAGGCCCAAAAACAGCGTAAAATACACGTTTTGATTCGAAAACTCCAGTGGGACGCGCCCCTGTGTCAGCAGCAAGTCAAACGGCACTTCGGAAATAAACGCGAAAAGCAGCAGACGTCCCGCGTATTTCTGCACATTCTTCGTGTAAAAGAAACCCTCCGCAATCAGCAGGCAAAACAACGGCATCGCCAGGCGGCCAAACACACGCAGCGACAGCGTAATCGCTTCCGGCCAGAGACCGGTGAAAGCGTAACCAAGGTGATCCAGCGTCATCGTGAAAATGGCGATGAGCTTCAGCGCAAATCCGGACAATGGTCGGCCCCCTTTGGCTGTTCTTGTGGTTTATTATAACGCAAGTCATGACCATTGACAATTCATCGTCCAACATTCAGCACTCAGCATTTGGCGCAACGCGCCACAAGCCATATCACTCCAATTTATCCGTGAACCGCTTGACACGCCGCAACGCGCGCTGAACGTGGCGGCTGACAACAGACTGCGTAATCCCAAAATGCTCCGCAATCTCCTTTTGTGTCAGCCCTTGCCCTTCATAGAGCAGCAGAATCTCCCGCTGTCGCTGTGTCAGCTCTTCGCGCAAGACTTGTCCGAGCAGCGTATGCAATCGCTGCAGCGTTTTGGCGTTGTCGCCTTCGGAAAACAGTGCGCTCCAGATGCGCGTGTTGGGGTGTCCGGACGAATTCATCGTTCATCGCCTCCGCATAGGTCTGTTCGTCGTTGGCTTTTTTGTTTCGTCTTGTTGGATACGACGCCGCGATCATAATAGTGCAGCAGTGTCTGGGCGGTTTCGCGACAGTCTACCCACATTTGATAGAGGTTGCCGAGCCGCCGCTGCCGCTCAAACGTCGCTAGGAAGCCGTCGTCGGTCAGTGCTTCCCGCCGTGCCTGTTTGAGCCGCGCATGGAGCCGCGCTGCCGTTTCCGCATATTCCTCGGACAGCGCTTGCAACGCGCGTGCAGCCTCAATCCTTACCTCCTGACGCTCAATACGATCCGTACGCGCCGCCCCCTTCCGGGCTCAAGTCGCCGGCTTCGTCTCCGGCCTTTCGCGCGCAATCGCTCCAGTAGCGCGACGCAAACCGCGGCAGACAGTCCTCACAGACGACGAGCCCCTCGATGTCATACACCCGATCCCCCGCAAACAGTTCGCAGCCCCAGACGTCGCAAATCCCCAAAAGCGTCTGTGCCCGAGGGCCCGCCGCTTGCTCCATGGCTGCCTCCACCTTTCCGTTGTGTAGTATCGTGCTGTGCTTACACTATTTGTGTGTCATCGGTATCTTATCACACTATATGTGTAGTGTCAAGCGCCGCCGCTATTCTGCCCCAACCGCAGTCGCTTCGCCCCCCACCGGCTCATGAGAAGGCCTGTCCTCTTACGACAGAAACGTACAGAGGTTTTTATGTCAACACGCCCAAGGTTTGATTCACCGCATAATACGCGCAAAAAAGATGGAAAAAATTTTTTATTGAGCTCTTGTAAAACCCCACGAAGTGTGATACACTTTGGCCCATCCTGTCTGCGCCATGGCTCTTTTGGTCAAAGTTCGACTTGTTTCGACCCATGACGGCGCGTTTCTGCCGTGTAGTTCGGGGCGATTGTCATGGTTTTTTGATGTTTTTTGTTTGCAACCCACTTCTTTTGCTTTTTTTCGCGTTTTTCGCGCAGAACGACCACAGTCTACTCAAATATCTTCGTGTTTTCCGCGCCGAGACATCCTACATTTTGTGAGAGGTGCATGACATTGAGCGTGACCGGTAAAAAAATTCGCGACCTGCGCATGGCGGCGCAGATGACCCAGTCGGATCTGGCCGGGTATCTTGGTGTCTCTCCGAGCGCCATTGGAATGTATGAGCAAGGGCGGCGTATGCCCGACCACCGTGTGCTGCTCAAGCTCTGCGATCTGTTCCACACGACCGCCGACTGGCTGCTTTACGGCGATATGCATGAAGAGGAGATTCTGTCCGACGCACCTGTTGACATCGAGGGTTTTCTCAACGGTGTGCGTGACGATATGTACCGTCACCAGCACCATTTTATCTACCACCTCAGTCCCGGCCATGCGCGGATGCTGGCCCCGGCCGAAGTGGAGCGTCTTTGGCAGGCCATGCGTGTGGCCTCCGAGGTCATTTTGCAAACCGGCGGTTGAGGCGGGATCGACTGCGCCGCTTCGTTTGTCATGTCGCCATACATCTTTTTGCAAAATCTCGCGCTTTTCTTCAAATGTTTTCCGATTTTTAAAACACTTTGTTGCACCCATACGCGCGTTTTCGCTTGTTTTTTATCAACATCCTGAAATTTCTTTACATTTCCCTCTTGACAGGGTTTGGGTGCCGTGCTATACTAAAGCCGTGATGTAAGACATCATCGAAAAGGCAAAGCTGTCGAAAGGCAGTGACGCAAAACTAGAGGGCCTTCACAATTGTGATGGCAGCCAGTTGCCGAAGAAGATGCAAAATGGCTCTTTCTTCCGGCAGGAGGAAAGAGTTTTTTTCTTCTCGGCCAAACTTTTGCATCCGCCGGTTCCGGATCTTCCGGAGCGGGCGTCTTGACGGAACACTCGGGAAGGCGGGCCTTGACTCCACTTTTCCCGAACTGTCAAAGGCCGAAAGGAGATCGATTCCCGTGAAACGCGCATGTTCGATTTTGATGACGCTCTTTGTGGCGCTGGCCGTGGCGTTGCCTCTGACCTTGCCGCCGCAGGAGTCGCTCGCGTTGCAGCCGGTTCCTCTGGCTTCGCCAAGTTCCGCTGCCGCCACGAGTGTTACAAAAACCGTAAGCCCCGCGCCGTCTCTTTCTGAAGCGCAGTCGGAAGCTTCGTCGCGCCCTGAAAAGATCCTCAGCGGCTCGAAGTCTCAGGTGGACGTGACCAACCAGGCCGACGGTTATGTCAAAGTGCGTTACAAAGATAAGACTGCGAAGCTACTCAAGGTCAAGGTCTCGAAGCTCAAAGCCGACGGCACCGAAGAGTTTTATTACTACTACGACCTCAACAACCAAGCCAATTGGGAGACCTATTCCTTCCAGATGGGCGATGGCAAATATGTCGTAAAAGTCCTTGAAAACACCACCGGCAACAAGTACGCAACGATGCAGACCGAAACGCTCACAATCAAGCTCGACGATCCCTATAAACCGTTTTTGATTCCGATTCAATTTGTCAACTACACAAGCACCTCAAAAGCCGTTTTGAAGGCGGCTGAGCTTGCGAAAGGCAAGAAAACCGACCTCGAGAAGGTCGACGCAATTTACGCTTACGTGGTAAACAACATTGTCTACGATACACCGAAGGCCCAACAGGTCATCGACGGCAAACTGGACGGATATGTCCCGCAGATTGACGTCATCCTGGATGGCAAAAAGGGCATTTGTTTCGATTACGCGTCCCTGCTCGCGTCGATGTTGCGCAGTCAGGGCATTCCGACCAAACTGATCTTTGGTTATGTCGCACCAAACAACGTCTACCACGCCTGGAATGAAATTTACATCAAAGGCGTGGGCTGGATCAAGGTCAACAGTTCCGTGTATTTCGACGGCAAAAACTGGTCCCGTATGGACTCGACTTTTGCGGCCGCGAACAAAAACGGCACGAAGACCGATTTCATCGGCAACGCGAAGAACTACTCGAAGAAGTATCAGTTCTGAGCGTAGGGCCCCCTTTGTATTGACTACCTCCATCTCCTATTCATCTCATACCCATCTTCTCACAGGAACGCGTAGCGTAAGCTGCGCGTTTTTGTGTTGCGTCAATATAACGTACTGTGTGCGTTGTGCAGGTCACAATGTAGGGGGCGGCGCCCCCGTCGCTCCGCAACCTCAGCATTATATCGTGTTTTACGGGACGTCCAGGGGCCGTCCCCTACAGGATTGAAAAACGCCTTAACCCACCGCAGTGCCCCGGCCCACAGGCCGGGGCACCCTTATTGATAAAAACAGCGAAGCGTTCTTTCTTTAACCCATCAACACATTCTGTTTACAAGCAACACCGTCATATAGAGGTCGGGTGTATTTGCGTTGTTGCTCCTGCGTATGCGACCGCTTTCACAGCCCACATTTCTGAGTTGCAGCCGCGCGTTGGGCACAGTGCTCACAAAAGTGCATTCCATGGACTGCCCATTGGCACCGCTTTCAGAGCAGCTCCCCGGAACGGGCGTGCCCTCCAGCACGAGACTGGCTAACAGCGAAACACCGTTTGCCCAATACGAAACCCAATAGACGCCGGGCTGCCGCAATATGATGGTCCTTCTGTTTTCCAACCACAGAATGGTTGACGTCGGCACATTCACCGCAAACGAAGCCGCGCATCCGGGCCGCAAAACTTGCCGAT
>CAYWWF010000123.1:0-6898 GCA_964461745.1 uncultured Oscillospiraceae bacterium
TCGGATAAAGGGGAAATGTGTAAAGTTTACGTTGTTTAATTTACAAGGTGCATTCTGTCGCAAACTGAGGAAACTCTCAACCCGCAACAGCTGGAATATCATAATAGCACAGCGCCTTTTCTCTGTCAAGAGACATTTTTAAAGTCATCCGGATTTTTTTCGGCTGTCTTCGCGACCGAAACCGACCCGACCAACTTCGACAGAGGTCGATCTACTTCCGACCTGAGCATCAGGCGCTTCGACATTATAACAAACCAAAAACACTTCTGTCAACACTTTTCTTTTACACATAAATTACAATTTTCTGTTAAATTCTTCTTGTCTTCTTGTAAACTTCCAAGAACATTTTCTCCGACTGGCTTGACAGCCTTTCCTTCAGCCCCTATAGTCAAAGTTGGAGCTTGAAATTGCCCAACCTACGCGCGTAATTGAGGTGGAATCTCTATGGAAGTATATCTACTGATTGTCCTGCTGATTTTACTGATTGGCTTTGGCCGAGGCTTTGTCCGGCAAGGTTTGCAAGCACTCTTGGCTGTCGCCGTCTTAATTGCAATGGCCTCCATAGGGCGAGCGCTGTTTGCGTCCATCCCCAACGTGCAGCCCGCTTCTTTTCTAATTATGGTCTGCGGTTTTATCTGGGGGCCGGGCGCTGGGCTGGTAGCAGGCATTCTGACCGCCCTGTTATCGAGCTTATTGACATCCCTGGGCTTACATACGGTATGGCAGGCATTTTTTTGGGGTCTCATGGGGCTTTCTGCTGCTGCTTTTCGACGTACACCAATTTATGTGCGAGTCTCATTCGGATTTATCTGGGGGTTTTTGTTCGGCTGGGGCATGAACTTATGGTATTACTCACTTGCAGGCGCGCCGTTTTCATGGAGCGCCTACCTCGTCGCCTGTACGTTCGGGTTCAACTTTGATTTGCTTCACGCCGCCGCCAACGCCGCGCTGCTTTTCCTCTATTGTGTTTCGATGGAGAAAAAGATCGAAAAGCTAGGGATTGTCAAAATCGAGAAAATAGGTTAAACTTGTGTCCAGACAAGCTTCCCAACCCAATATGTATATATTGCTCTGCTAACTAAAGCTTGAATTTATTTTTCATTCCCCCGCCTGCGGCGGGGGAATGAAAAGAAATAATTCACGATTTAATTGTCGGAACAATATGACATGCTTTTTGATTGCCGATTACTATTGTTTAGGAGTGTCTCCCTATGGATCGTTTACAAGAAACCGCTCTTCAGATTTGCAAAGACATCGGCGTGCTGCAACATGGTCACTTTCGCCTGACTTCCGGCCGACATTCCGACCGTTACATGCAGTGTGCTCGCCTGTTTGAGTACCCCGAACACGCCGAGACTCTCTGTCGGGGCCTGGCGGAGCGATATTCAGACACCCCCATTGACGTCGTCGTTGGGCCCGCCGTGGGTGCCGTGCAGATGGCTTATGAGGTGGCCCGTCAACTGCGCGTGCGCAACCTGTTTGCCGAACGTGTCGACGGAGCTCTCACACTGCGCCGCGGTTTCAAATTGATTGAAGGCGCACGTGTACTTGTTGTCGAAGATGCCGTAACGACGGGCGGCACTGTCAAAGAGCTCATCACGCTTGTCCGCTCTTTGGGTGCGACGGTGGTCGGTGTCGGCGCAATCGTTGACCGCAGCGGCGGAAATGTGGACTTTGGCGTACCCCTGCGCGCCTGTATGACACTGGACATCCCCTCGTGGGAAGCCGAAGGCTGCCCGCTTTGCGCCGAAGGCAAGTCCATCGACAAACCCGGCAGCCGCACATGAGCCCCACGTCTGCCCCGGAGAAAGAAAACGTCCACGCCGGACATCGCAAGCGTATGATCGGGCGTTTTTTGACCGACGGACTCGACGGCTTTGCCGAACACAATATACTGGAACTACTTTTGTTTTTCGCCCTGCCTCTAAAGGATACCAACCCTTTGGCGCATCAGCTCATGGAGCGCTTCGGTTCACTTTCGGGTGTGCTCGACGCCTCGTATGAAGAGCTCTGCCGTGTTCCAGGCGTCGGGCACAATACGGCGACACTCTTAAAGCTCATGCCCCCGCTGTTTCGGCGATACCAAATGTCTCGCACCGCCACAGACACCTGCCTCGATACGATAGAAAAGGCCGGGAATTATTTGATGCCGCGGTTTTTGGGTCAAAAAAACGAGATTGTCTATTTGCTCTGTCTCGACGCCAAATGCAAGATACTCTGTTGCCGCGCCCTGTTTGAGGGCACGGTGAACGTCGCGCAGATCAATACGCGCCGTGTGGTTGAGACCGCGCTGAACTTCAACGCCTCGAGTGTCATCCTCGCGCACAACCATCTCTCAGGCATCGCGTTGCCTTCCCCCGAAGACGAGGAAACGACGCTCATCCTCTATGAGGCCTTGAGCGCCGTCGGGGTGCGTCTGGTCGATCACATCATTGTCGCGGACGAGGATTTCGTATCTTTGGCCCAAAGTGGCTTGTTTTTGGGGCGTTAAGAAGAACTCTTTACACTGTCTTTCCGCATCGGAGAAATCCGATACAATTGCCGCAGGCTCACGATCACCGTGATAAGGCCCAGGAGCATCCAAAGAACCGCCTGCCCGACGGTTGTCTGTTCGGGCAGTAAATTGGGTATAAAGAGATTGCTCGTGTTGAATGCCACATGCATAAGAATGCAGGCCCAAATGGATTTGTACCAGGCATAGACCATGCCGAGCGCAAACCCCAAAAGCAGCGCGTAAAAGGTCTGCACGGGATTGAAATGAAATACCGCAAAAATGACTGCGCTCATACAGATCGAGGCGCGCAACGACAGATTGCGCATCAGCGCTCGCTGGCTTACACCCCGGAAGATCATTTCTTCGCAAGCGGGCACAAGCAGGCAGGAAATCAGAAACACCACAACGGGTGACGCGCTGCCGAGCGCGGAAACCACCGCGTCGTGCTCCTCCATCGTCTCCGCCGGAATCGGCAGAAGCCCCAACAGGAAGCTGATGAAAACAAATGCGCCAAGACCGCCGAGCAAAAGCAATGCCGTCGGTGTAGCGCCCGGAAAGCGCACACCGACATAGCCCATGAGGCCGTCCGGCCATTTCCGGAAGAACAGCACCATGAGCCCTAGGATCAAAACTGCCGATACCGCAAGCAGATATACAGAGCTCTCGTCGAGAAAACGCCGAGCCAAATCCATAAGATCGGCCTCGCTGGTCGCAATCTTACTGGCCCAGTTGTTCAAATAGATGCTCACGGCAACCTGCGTTACGACAATTTGAATGAACGTGTAATAGATGGGAAACCGCAACGCGGAAAACAAAACGCGGAAACCTTTCATGTGTTTCTCCCTAACTCCACTTTGGATGGTGATCGTTTTGACGGATTATGCGAAGGCCCAGCAAGCTCTGATCGAAGGCATACTCGACGCTCTGCCCTGCCCCACGGCCATGCTCAACGCCGAGGGTGATGTCGTCTACCAAAACGCACTGTGTGACGAATTGCCGGTGGTGTTGGAAGACTGTAAACTTTCCGACCGACCCGAGGTCATCTCGGTGTTGCTCGGCGAGCCCGTGGCACCTGCGGTGGTGACACTCGAAGATCCGGACGGAAAGAAGCTGACAGGCACCCTCTCGGTCTACGGAATTGACACCGAAGCAGGCCTGGTGGGCGCGTTGTTTATGTTCCGCGACGGCCCGGCCATGGCCGCCGATCCGTTGTTGTCGGCCACCGCCGCGCAGCCGACACCCGCGTCAGAAAGCGCGCACACGGAACTCTCCTCAGGCATTCCGCTGTTTTACGACACCGACGACCAAGGGGATAATCAACTCGCCCTTGTGCCCGACGTAAAGGGGCATAACTTACACCAGATGCAGCGAAACTTCACGCGACGGCGCATTGAAGAGATGTTGGCGCTCTATGGCAACACCGTCGAAGGCAAGCGCGAGGCCGCGCGCGCCCTCGGCATCGGTCTGTCCACGCTCTACCGGCTCATGTCCGCCGTGCGGTAAAGACCTTCAACGCGCGCCGAGCTCGTCGAGCGTCAGTCCGAAGGAGTCCGCACAGTGCGATAAAAACCAGGTGACTTCCGGGCGATTTTGGCTGAGTAGTTTGTCTTTGGTCTGGCGTAGTGCCTGCTGGAACTCTTGGTTGCCCGCGCGCGTCTCCTCGACGCATTTGAGATGGGCCGCCAAGGTATCCGCCGCGTGGACGATCGCCCAGACCTCTTCGTCCGGGCTTTCCCCAGTGTCAGCGTATTCCATATACGGCGCGTAAGCCTTTTGCAGCGCCTCGGGTTGCAGTTCACTGAGCCGCCGCCAGGACGCGGTCTCCACGCGCCGGTAGGCCGCGCGGATGTCCTCGTCGAAGTATTTGACCGGGGTCGGCATATCGCCGGTGAATATCTCCGTCACATCGTGAAACAGCGCGCAGACCGCCGCGCGATCCGGATCGGCGGGCAGACCCAACACATCCCGACGCACGAGCGAGAGCGCGTGGGCGAGCATGGCCACCATATAGCTGTGCTCTAACACATTTTCCGGCTGCGTGTTGCGCATCAGACTCCAGCGTGAGATGTGCCGCAACCTTGCAACCAGCGCGTAAAATGAAACCATAGAGGCCTCCTGTTCTCTTTCGGGGACGGGGGCTTTTTGTTTTTCTGATCGACACCCGTCATACCAATCTTGCTTCATGAAGGATTGATATGATAACAGTCAAGGCACCAATTTCCCCGGGCCGTGGCCGATGAGATCGGCGCGTCCGGCCTTGCGGAGCGCCGCGCGCACAAGCGCCCGCTTTTCGGGCCGCTTCCACTGGAGCAGTGCGCGCTGCATCGCCTTTTCCTCGGGGCTTCTCGGTACATACACACTTTCCCCGCTGAGTGGGTGTATCCCCGTGTAGTACATGCAGGTTGAAAGTGTACCCGGTGTGGGGTAAAAGTCCTGCACCTGTTCGGGCATAACGCCTCGCTCTTTCAGCGCCAAGGCCAGTGTGACGGCGTCTTTCAGCGTACAACCTGGATGCGACGAGATGAAGTACGGCACAAGGTACTGCTTTTTTCCACACAATTCGTTGATTTTCTGATACTTTTTTACAAAGAGTTGAAAATCCACCCAGTGCGGCTTGCCCATAAAATCCAGCACACTGTCTACACAGTGCTCGGGCGCGACTTTGAGCTGGCCGCTGATGTGGTGCTGCACAAGCTCCCGCAGCGCCTCCCCCTCACGGTCGAGCAGCAGCATGTCATAGCGCAGCCCCGAGCGCACAAACACCTTCTTCACGCCCGGCAGCGCACGCAGTTTTCGCAACAGCGCGACAAAGTCCGCGTGCGACGTGTTGAGGTTCGCACAGGGCTTCGGCGTCAGGCAGTTCTTTCCGACGCACATGCCGTTTGTGCGTGAACACGCGTTTTGCCGGAAGTTTGCGGTCGGCCCGCCCACATCGTGGATGTAACCCTTGAAATCAGGTCGCTGTGTGAGCGCGCGCGCCTCTCGCAACAGGGAATCATGACTGCGCACGGAAATGTAGCGCCCCTGGTGAAACGACAGCGAACAAAAATGGCAGCCGCCGAAGCAGCCCCGGTTGTGGATCAGCGAAAACTTAACTTCTTCCAGCGCCGGTACGCCGCCTTGCGCGTCGTACATCGGATGCCAGTCCCGCGTATAGGGCAGTTCCGCCACCGCGTCGAACTCTTCTGTGGTCAGCGGCAAGGCCGGGGGATTCTGCACTAAATACTGTGTATCGTACGGTTGCACGAGCGTCTTGCCGCTGCGCGCATCGCAGTGCTCCATCTGCGTGCGCGTGGCGCTGGCATAAGCCTTTTTGTCTTTTTGCACGGCCTGCCAAGGCGGGCACCAGACCGCGTCGGTGGGGAGCTCACAGTCCGCCGCCGGGGCCACATACGAGGTACCCCGAATGTTCCTGAGCGCTGTTACGGGTTCCCCCTCGCTCAGCCGCCGCGCGATCTCGCGCACGGCGCGCTCCCCCATGCCATAGACCAAAAGAGACGCGCCCGCGTCAAGCAAAAGAGAACGCCTCACCGCGTCGTCCCAATAGTCATAGTGCGCCCACCGGCGGAGAGACACCTCCAATCCACCGAGTATCACCGGCAAACCCGGGAAGGCCTCCCGAAGGCGTTGGGCGTAAACAATCGAGGCCCGGTCGGGTCGCAAGCCCGCTTGTCCGCCGGGACTGTAAGCGTCGGTGGAGCGCCGTCGGCGCGCAACGGTATAGTGCGCGACACAGGAGTCCAGATTCCCCGCCGTGGCCATCGCCATGAGTCTCGGGCGGCCCATGACTTGGAACGCATCGGCGCGCTTCCAGTCCGGTTGGGCCAGAATCCCGACGCGATAGCCCTCCGCCTCGAGCACCCGCGCGATCACCGCCGCGCCGAAGCTCCCATGATCGACATACGCGTCGCCCGTGACGAGCAAAATATCAAGTTCATCCCAGCCGCGTGCGTTCATATCCGCTCGGCTTACGGGTAGAAAGTCTTCCCGCCGCGCACCACCGGAAAGCGGTTTGTCTTCTTGTTTTTTTACCATAAAACCGTATACCTCGGAAATACCGCAATGGGTTTTTGCAGCACCAAGAGCCGCCCCTGTGCGCCGTCTTCCCATCCGCTGGGTGTAAAGCCCATTTTGTCATAGAATCTACGGGCGGGCAAATTCTGCACGGCCACACGCAAATGCAGCGCGCGGCGCTCAAGCGCGCGGTAGACACTTACGGCGTGGCCGATGAGCTGCGCGCCCAAAGACTGCCCCCGCACCTCAGCGCGCAAATAGACCAGGGAAATGTGCCCGACGCCGTCTTCTAAGTACTGCCCGGTGTCCAATTCCAAAAGACCGACGGGATCACTCCCCTTCATCGCAAACACGACCGCGCGCGGGTGTTCACTGGCCATCCGCCGGGCC
>CAYWWF010000124.1:0-6887 GCA_964461745.1 uncultured Oscillospiraceae bacterium
AAAAAGCGACCGGCGCGCCGGTCTATGTGCACGAGCAGGACGCCCGCTGTCTGCGCGACGGGGCTTACGCGTTTTTGTCTCATGGCTTTCCAAAACACTATATGCCGCCGGAAAACGTGGTGGTGGTAGAGGACGGTCATTCGGTCAGTGTCGGACCACTGACGTTTCAATTCATGCATACCCCGGGCCATACACCGGGTTGCTGCGTTATTTTTTGTGATCAGAATGCGTATTCTGGGGACACTCTGTTTGAGGGTGACATCGGACGCGTGGATCTGTTCCGTGGCGATCCCGAAGCCATGCGCCGATCGCTTGCGCGTCTGAACGCGATGGAAGACGACTATTTTGTCTTTCCCGGCCACGGCCCATCGACAACTTTGTCCCAAGAAAAAGCATACAACAGCTACCTGCGCGGCGGCCCGTTTTAAGTATTATTTCTATTGTACGCGAACGATCTTACCATTTTTAAGAATATACCCGAACTTGAGAATCCCGTGCGAATCGCTCGATTTTCTCATGCAAGGAGGAACACAATCTTGCCGGATTACAATTACTTTGACATCAACCGCCGTACCGAACGCGACCCAGAGGCCTTTGTCCAACAGTGCGAACGTGAATACGACAACCGTGTCCGCCACGCCGCCGAAACCATCGCCGAAACCACCGCTACGCGTCCGATTGTCCTCTTGTCCGGCCCTTCTGGTTCCGGCAAGACCACAACCGCCAAACTTGTGCAGATGAAATTACAAGCTGCGGGCATTGCGTCGCATGTGATTTCGCTGGACAACTATTTCCGCACCGTCGTCCCGGAGATGATGGAAAAGGACACCGGGGAAATTGACTTCGAGTCCCCGGATTGCCTGGATCTCGAGCTGCTCTCGAAGCACATGGAAGCGCTTGTGGAGGGCAAGGAGATTCTGGTGCCGAAGTTTGATTTCCGGATGCAGGCGCGCAACGAAGCCAAGGCCGTGCCTCTGCATCTCAAAAAGAACGAAGTGGTTATTTTAGAGGGCATACACGCGCTCAATCCGCTGATTCGCGGCCAGGGCATCGTGGACAGCTCGGTCACGTTGTACGTCAGCGCGCGCTCAAACATCGTGCGGGAGGGCAAAGTGCTTTTCAAGGGCACTTGGATCCGCCTAATTCGCCGACTGATTCGTGACGCAAAGTTTCGTGGCGCGGACGCCTACTTTACGATGTCCCTCTGGGCCAACGTGCGCCGTGGAGAGAAGACCTTCATCTCTCCCTATAAAGAGACTGCCGACATCATCATCGACTCGTCGATGCCTTACGAAGTTTGCGCACTCAAGCCCTATGCGCTGCCGCTGTTTGACCGGATCCCTACCTGCGCGCGCACCGAGGAGCTTATGACCATCGCCCCCGCGCTCGAGCAGTTTTTTACACTCGACGACAAACTTGTGCCGCATGACTCGATTCTCCGGGAGTTCATAGGAGGCGGGTCCATCAAATATTCCCACTGAGCAAACAAGGTTTCAGAGACGAAATCTGGTATTTTCAGAACTTAATCTTGCAGAGGGGGGTCTTCATGTCCATTTCATTGTCCGTTATCCACAACGCAGCCTACGCCATTCAATCGCAAATCCCTGCCAAGGCACCTGAGGTATTGCTGATCTTGGGCTCCGGCCTCGGCGTTTTGGCCGAACAGGTTGAAGACGCCCAAAAAATCCCCTATGACGACATTCCGGGCTTTCCGGTCTCCACCGCACCGGGTCACAAAGGGCTACTTGTGGCCGGACAACTGGCCGGACGTCAGGTTCTGATCATGCAGGGCCGTTTCCATCACTATGAGGGCGTAGAGCTCTCACAGCTTGTATTGCCCGTCTATGTAGCCCGCATCCTCGGCGCGTCCACTCTGATGGTCACCAACGCCTGCGGCGCGGTAAACCCCGACTTTCAGCCCGGAGACATCGTCTGTCTGGATGATCACATCAAGTTTTTCGGTGAAAGCCCCTTGCGCGGCCCCAACACCCCCCAGCTCGGCACGCGCTTTCCGGACATGACCTACGCGTACACGCCCGCGCTGCGCCGCCTGGCTGATACGGTGGCTGAAGAGCTCTCCATCCCCCTACGCCACGGCGTCTATCAGTACTTCCCCGGCCCACAGTATGAGACTCCGGCCGAGATCCGCGCCGCGCGTGTGCTCGGCGCCGACGTCGTCGGAATGTCCACCGTGCCTGAAGTCATTGCGGCGCGACACGCGGGGCTCGATGTGCTGGGTCTTTCGCTCGTCTGTAATATGGCTGCGGGTATCCTGGATCAACCACTTACGGAAGAGGAAGTGTTACATACCGCCGACGCGGCCAAAGCACCTTTTTCTAAGCTGGTTGTCGGTTTGCTGCGCGCTTTGCCTCAAAATAACGCCCCCGATTAGACACTCACTTGTATTTTTCCCCCGCCTGCGGCGGGGGAAAAATACGGAATTAACCCCACCAATGAAAGGAGTGGCGCGGTTTTGACAGCGCCTGATACGCTTGTCTTCGATCTCCTTTTTGCTCATGTTTGCGTCGTAACGATGGACAAAGACGCCCGCCTGCTCTCGGACGCCTTTGTTGGCATATCCGGCGGGCGGGTGTCCTATGTGGACACGACCCCACCCACAGCGAAGGCCGCGCGTGTCATTGACGGACGGGACCATGTCCTGATGCCCGGAATGACAAACGCCCACGCACATCTACCGATGACGCTCTTGCGCGGTTACGCGGACGACTGCGCGCTGCAGCCCTGGCTGTTTGAAAAGATCTTTCCCGTGGAAGATCGCATGGACGCCGAGGCCATCCGTGTCGGCACGCTGCTGGCGCTTTCCGAGGCGCTGGCTTCCGGCACGACGTCGATATCCGATATGTACAATTTCTCAGAGGAGATCGCCCGCGCCATCGCCGAAACTGGGATCAAGGCCAATGTTGCGCGCGGCGTGACCTGCCCCGGTGATTTCAACCCAAAAACACACGTGGGGTTGCAGGAAACCATCGCGCTGTACGACGCTTACCACGGTTTTGACAACGGTCGAATCTTGGTGGACGCCAGCTTTCACGCCGAGTATACCTCCCCACCCACGCTGTGGCGCTATATGGCCGAGTGGGCCCGTGAGAGAAACCTGCGTATGCATGTGCACCTCTCCGAAACCCGACGCGAACATGAGGAATGCATGACGAATCGTGGCGTGACGCCGACGGCGGCCTTTCAAGCGGCGGGTGTGTTCGACGGCCCCGTTACGGTAGCCCACGGCGTGTGGATCACGGACGCGGACATCGATATTTTGGCTGCCCACAACGTGGCGTTGGCTCACTGCCCCGTCTCCAACGCGAAACTGGCTTCGGGCATCGCTCCTGTCTCGAAAATGCTGCAAAAAGGCCTCAGCGTCGCTCTGGGTACGGACGGCGCGGCCTCCAACAATACACTGAGCATGTTCGATACACTCAAAAGCGCGTCTTTGCACGCAAAACTGCAGACCATGGAACCCACGGCGCTGCCCGCGCGGGACGCGCTCCGGCTTTTGATTCAAGGCGGCGCGCGCGCGCAGGGCCGCGAAACGCAGTGCGGTGTTGTCGCCCCGGGCTTTGACGCGGATCTGATTTTGCTTGACTTCACGCGCCCGCATTTCTTGCCACGCCACAACGTGGAGAGTCATCTTGTCTACGCCGCGACCGGTGGCGACGTGGCCCTCACAATGGTGCGCGGTGTTGTGCTCTATGAGCGCGGGGTGTATCCTACCATTGACCAGGAACGCCTGCGTTTTGACTTAGATCGCGTTTTGGCGCGTTTGTTTTAGGTTCTGTTGAAAATTAAGTTTTTCAACTGATTAATGATTAGGTGGTGTATATATGCCGGAGCCCTCAACCCCCACGCTGGACAAGCTCTTCGGACAAAACCTGTTTTCAGACGCCTGTATGCAGAAATACTTACCCGAAGAGGCCTATAAAACATACCGCTTGATCCTGCAAAACTCCGCACCGATGAGTCCCGTTTTGGCCGATCAAATGGCCGCTGCGATGAAAACATGGGCGACCGAACGTGGGGCCACGCACTTTACGCACTGGTTTCAGCCGCTCAGCGGCGTCACCGCCGAAAAACACGAGGCGTTTCTTGAATACTCCCCAAAAGGTGAAATTGAGACGCAGCTCTCCGGCCGCGCCCTCGTACAGGGTGAGTCAGACGCGTCATCTTTCCCGTCCGGGGGCTTACGCGCGACCTTTGAGGCGCGCGGCTACACGACTTGGGACTACACCTCCCCCGCTTTTCTGAAAGAAGACAGCTCGGGTGTCACGCTCTGCATCCCAACTGCCTTCCGCTCTTACACGGGTGAGGCGCTTGACGACAAAACACCGCTGCTGCGCGCGATGAACGCGCTTAACCAGCAACTTTTACGTCTGCTCCGGCTTTCCGGTGACTTTTCGACCCAGCGTGTCCACCTGATGATCGGGGCCGAGCAGGAGTATTTCTTAATCGACCGCGCGCTGTTTGACCGGCGTATGGACATGGTCTTCTGTGGCCGTACGTTGTTTGGCGCGCGCCCCGGAAAAAGTCAGGAGATGGAGGGCCATTACTACGGCGCCATCAAAGAGCGCATTGCTGAATACATGCGCGAACTCGACGAACAGCTTTGGAAAATGGGCGTGCCCGCCAAGACGCGGCACAGCGAAGCCGCCCCTGCACAGCATGAGCTGGCGCCCCTGTTCAACGAAGGCAATGTCGCCTGTGACCAGAATCAGCTCATCATGGAGACCATGCAGCGCGTCGCGGGCCACCACAACTTGGCCTGCCTGCTCTCGAGTAAACCTTTTTCGTACATCAACGGCTCCGGCAAACACATCAATTGGTCGCTGCAAACCGACACCGGGCGCAACCTCTTCTCTCCGGGCCGCACGCCGACAGAAAACCGCCTGTTCCTCACGATGATCTGCGCCGTCGTCAGCGCTTTGGATCGACACGCCAATCTTCTGCGCTACGCCTGCGCCAGCCGCGACAACGACTTGCGTCTTGGGGCCTGCGAAGCACCCCCGGCCATCATTTCACTCTGTCTCGGTGAGCCGCTGACGCAAATGCTTGAGGAAATGGAGCACACCGGGCTCCTACCGGACGCCGATGTCGCCCCGAAGACACTGATTCACGACAGCGACCGCAACCGAACCTCTCCGTTTGCTTTTACAGGCAACCGCTTTGAGTTCCGTATGCTCTCGTCTTCGATGAGCGTCAACCTCGTCTCGGTCGTGCTTTCCACGATCATGGCCGAGGCCATCGACGACATCTGCACGAAGCTCGAAGTCTCGCTGGACCCCAAAACCGCGCTGCGTGAGATTCTGATTGACCTCTGGAAAAATCACAAACGCGTGGTTTTCAACGGCAACGGATATGAGGACGCTTGGTATAAAACCGCCGAGGCGCTCGGTCTTGGTCGCCTCAACGACACCTTTGACGCGCTGCCGTCCATCAAAACACCTGAAGCCGTCAAGCTCTTTGAAACCTACAATGTTTTCACCGCCTCCGAACTCTCCGCCCGCTTTGAGATCAAGCAGGAAGAATACTTACAGGCAATGTTGCTCGAAGCCTCGACGATGCTCGAAATGGTCGACCGAGAGATTTTGCCGGCCTGTATGACCTATCAGGGGCAGCTGGCCCGCGCGGGTCTGGCCGTTTCCGAACTCACAGGGGCGCAGCCTGTACAGCTTCGTGTGGTACGCGAGCTGAGTACCTATATGGAGAAGGCCGCAGAGGACTTTGAGCGCTTAAAGACACGGATGGAGCAAGGCAAAGCGCTCACGGTGGCCGAGCGGGTCAAATTGTATCGCGACGAGCTGATTCCGATCATGTCCGACCTGCGTGCCGACTGTGATGCGCTGGAGCGTATGGTACCCGACACGCATTGGCCGCTACCGACATACAACGAGCTTTTGTTCAACATCTGAGCCCCGCCAAAAACCCCCCGCAATTGAATTGTTGTGAAGGCGGATTCATTCCGCCGCAACAACATCATTGTTCCCTTTCCTCTAAAAACCTCAGTTTTTAGAGGAACCCATCTGACCCTGAATAACGTAGGCCCTTGTCTCATATAGAAGAGTGAGAGATGTCCGGGCCCTCTCCATTCTCTTCGGATGAGGTGTTTCCATGCCCAAAGTCAAGCGGCAAACCTTCCTGCACGGTGCGCTGATCCTTTCGGTGGCCACAGCGCTGGTCAAAATCATCGGCGCGCTGTTCAAAGTGCCTCTAGGCAATTTGATTGGTCCCGAAGGTATGACGAACTTCAACATGGCGTATAACGTGTACAGCACGCTGTTTGTGATCTCCAGCGCGGGTCTGCCCGTAGCCGTATCGAAGATGGTCTCGGAGGCAGGGGCCCACAACAAGGGTCATGAAATGCGCCGGATCTTCCAAATCGCAATGGTCACCTTTGTCTCCATCGGCGTTGCGGGTTCTTTGTTCATGTTCTTCTTCGCCCATACGCTGGCCGGTTGGATGCACAATCCCGACGCCTACTATGCGATCTTGGCCATCTCGCCTTCGATTTTCCTTGTCGCGGTCATGTCGGCGTTTCGCGGCTATTATCAAGGCCAGGGGAACATGTACCCAACGGCCATCTCTCAGGTCATAGAAGCCCTTGGCAAGCTCTTTATCGGCTATGCGCTGGCCGCCTGGATTTATCGTTCGGGTCTCGGCATCGAGCGTGCCGCGGGTGGTGCCATTGCGGGTGTCTCCGTCGGCGCGCTCGGCGGCGCTCTCTACCTCTATTTCACCCGACGCCGCCAGAGTGAGTCGCTCTCCGCGTTTCAAAATCCGCAGTGCCGACCCAAACGGGTCATCTTCAAAGAGCTTTTGCGTCTGGCAATTCCCGTGACCATCAGCGCGTCGGTTCTGAGTTTTACAAACCTCAT
>CAYWWF010000125.1:0-6776 GCA_964461745.1 uncultured Oscillospiraceae bacterium
AAAGGCCTGTGTCACCATCAAGACAAATCACCTTACACTTTGCTTGGTCTGAGAGGTTTTCCCCGCCTTTGGCGGGGGAAACGTGTTGCCTTTAAACTTGTTCGCAGATGACGGAAGCCATGGCCATTCCGGCATCGTGCGCAATCGACAAGTGAAAACGCAGATCGGGGTCGGCGTTTGAGACCTTGAGTATCGGTTGTCCCGATGGGGCGTGGTCGATTTCGACATCCTTCCAGCAAAAGCCAAAAATGCCGAGGCCCGTGGCCTTGGCGTAGGCCTCTTTGGCGCAAAAGAGACCGGCCGCCGCCTGTGCGGCGTGGCCGGAAGAAAACACATATGCACGTTCGGATTCTGTAAAAAAGCGCGTTAAAAAACGCTCGTTTTGGATGAGCGTATCAAAACGCCGAACGGAAGTAAGATCAATACCAAAGCCTACAATCATTTCGTTTGGATTTTCCGAGGAATCAGGGTTTGGAACATTTCCAGCATACGGGTGTTCGGTTCAAAAATCAAAACGGTTTGCTTACCGCCATGGCGAAACACAGCCGCGTAACGTCCTGGGGCCTCAGCGGAGGAGGAAACATCCAGAATTGTGTAATGATCTCGCGGGTAACGTTCGCGCCATTGCTCGCAGAGCGGCGCCAACTGTTCAAATTCTTTGCAATCCACAGTGATGACATGTTTGCGCGCGCGTTGTGCGATGATTTTGTCTACATCCAGCTCGCCGCCGGTTAAGATGTATTCAAATTCAAACGATTGCCGCGAAACAAAGCGGAAAGCCCACCAGAGCGAGAAGAGAAATGCCATCGGAGAAAATACCGTCAGTTGCTGGACAAAGACGAACACGCCGGTGATCACCGGCACAACCAAAATCGCAGCCAGCTGTTTGGCCCGAA
Source organism: uncultured Oscillospiraceae bacterium (assembly GCA_964461745.1). Classification (GTDB taxonomy): domain Bacteria; phylum Bacillota; class Clostridia; order Oscillospirales; family UBA929; genus JAVBPF01. The sequence continues at coordinate 897 of CAYWWF010000125.1, forward strand.
TCGCGGTGTCCGGGTGTTTTTTCACCATGTGTTCCAAGTAAACGGTTTGGGGTTCAGCCATATGTCTCGAATCCTTTCCCATGGGGTCTGTGGCAGGCCCATTATATCAGACCGATCAAAACAAGGCAAGTGGAGAAGGACGGGCGTTCAGGCGAAGCGAAAGCGTAGGGAGATTTAGAGATGGCGTGGTAGCTCCAAACGGAGATAGTGTTTTTTGGCAGTCCGGACAAGAATTTCTTGTTGTTTTTGAATATGAATGATATAATGTCATAGCCCAAAACGGTTTTTGCAACCAATCCACTGGGACAAATGGGGAAACCTATGCTCGATGTTCTCTGGGATACCCTTTTAGACTGTTTAAAAACGGCGCCGTTTCTTTTTGGCGCTTTTTTGCTGATGGAATTCATTGAGCATCGGTCGTCGGGCGGGCTGAAACGGGCCTTGGCCCATTCCGGATGGTATGGTTCGGCGTTGGGTGCCGCGCTCGGCAGTGTTCCGCAGTGCGGATTTTCCGTCGCTGCGGTGAATCTATACGCAGGCAAGCTTATCACCTTGGGTACGCTTATATCGGTGTTTCTCTCCACCTCGGATGAGGCCGTGCCGCTGCTCATGACCAACGCGCAGCATTGGCCCGTGATCTTAAAGCTGATTGCGATCAAAGTGGTTGTGGCGGTATTTTTCGGCTTTTTGATTGACCTATGTCTTCGCAACCGCCGGAAAAACGAACTGGCGCATACGAACTATCACAAACAGGAGCTCTGCGAACACTGCCACTGTGAACGCGGGATTTTTTCGTCCGCACTCAGGCACACCGGCAGCATTTTGGCTTTCTTGATTGTATTCACGCTTGCGCTTAATATCATTTTAGAGTATTTGGGGCAAGAGGCCATCGCCGCTGTCCTCATCACGGACAGCCCCTTCCAGCCTGCATTGGCCGCGCTCATCGGATTTATCCCCAACTGCGCCTCTTCGATTTTGCTCGTAGAACTCTATACACAGGGCAGTCTGAGCTTCGCCTCCGTTGTAGCGGGTCTTTGTACAGGTACCGGCGTGGGTTTGGCGGTGCTGTTCCGGATGCATAAGAAGTGGAAACACAATGTGGCCATCGCGGGCCTGTTGTTCCTCATCGCCGTCCTCGTGGGTTTTGTGATTACGCTTTTGGGGTGGCAATAGGCAGACTTTCGCCTTGATTCAACGGGTCTAGGACGACTGTCCCCAAGATCGACGGTATTGCTCCATGTCCCGCTCGTCTTGCTTTTCGAGTTCCCGCTCGCCGCCAAGGGACTCCAGGTGGTGCGTAAACTCATGCAAAAGCGTCTCCTTTAGCTTGTGTCGAAAGCTCTCAGGTGTACAGTGGCAGAACAATCGCGCAAACGAGCCGTAGTAGAGGATGATATATCGGCCTAAGGCGTCGACATGGTATTCCCCAAGCGTATACAACGGCGCGTCACTGCTTTCGGGGTGTAGCCTCTCCCCGGGGTCGAGCCGAATACCGCCGTTGAGCTCGGTAAAAAACGCCGAAGGCAGTTCTTCGGCGATCTGATCCAGCATGTCGCCGGCCATCTCAAGAGTGATCATAGATCGCACCTCCGCTGTCGTTCGAGGATGGACGTTGAGTCGCAGTGTGTTTACAATGGCCGCACCGCTGAGGGCGGCCGTTTTTTATAGCACAAATAAAAAGGCCAACAGCACGCGCCAGATTTTTTGTATCAAGCCGAAGAACTCCGGTCATGTTGTGCATGGCCGGGGTTCTTCGGCGCAGATTGGCGCAAAAAAGACAATTTGGATATCGTCAGTTTATCAGTGTTTCGTATTAGTCTATGCCCTTGCATTTCTGTTGTCAAGCCTTTGACCGGCGGTCCTGCTTTTTGACGGTGGACAGACTTGACCGGATGTGATAAAATGGGAAATATTTATTTTTGATGTAAGGTCTTTCTTGTTCTTCCCTGTTTGTAACCGATGGGGTGGGCGAAGTTGTCTGCGAAAAAGAAACGGAGGATGACACGCATGGAAAACATGTTTGGGCTTTTGGATTGGGATAGCGTTACAGCCATGGACGGTCGCGTGAATCTCGGCCCCGAAATGCCGGTGCTGGTCTATCGTCTCATGCAGTATGGCCTTCACGACCATTTGGCGGAGGTCTGTTCGCCTGAATTTGCCAAAGAAGCTTTGCGCGGTGCCGGTGAGCGCGCCGGAAAGGCTATGTGCCAGCACGTTTTGGATACGAAATTGCCGTTTGGAGAGTTTGTCGCTTCGCTTCAAAAAACTTTGAAGGAACTGCAAATCGGAATCTTGCGCATCGAAGAATCGGATTTGGAAAACGGTCGTTTTGTGATGACCGTCGCGGAAGATCTGGATTGTTCGGGTTTGCCGGTGCTCGATGAAACCGTCTGTTATTACGACGAGGGTTTCATCGCAGGTATTCTGGAAGCTTACACGGGGAAACCCTTCCATGTGCGTGAGGTGGACTGCTGGGCAACCGGCGACCGGGTTTGTCGCTTCCGGGCCAACATTAAGTCTGAGTAGGACCTCTGCGGATAGAAGCCGAGGAGAAGGGCAAAAGAGGGGAATTCCATGACGGAAAATGTCACGCCGTCGGGGTGGGAAGACACAATACTCACGTGCGTGAGCACGTTTTTACGAACGGGCAAGTTTCAGCCTTTGGAGGAAGAGGGCTTGGATCCTGCGGTTCTGCCGCTGATCCAAGCGATAAACACCTTGCTGTCCAATGTGTCTGAGATGAGCACGTTTGTGTTGGCGCTCTCCAACGGACAATTGCAGATGGAGATGCTCTCTAGGAAGAATCGTTTGGCCGGTGCCCTTAAAAATTTGCACGCGCAGCTTACGCATCTGACTTGGCAAGCCAAACAGGTGGCCCAAGGGGACTACAGCCAGAGCGTGGACTACCTGGGCGAGTTTTCCGACGCATTCAACGCCATGACAAAACAGCTCGCGGAAAGAGAAAAACACCTAAAAGACAGTCACCAGATTCTGCTCGATGTGCTCGAAAACACGCCGGATCCGGTGATCGTCTTAAACGAGCGGAAGGACATTTTGTTTTCCAACCGCGCGGCAAAGTCTTTCCTTGAAAACCGTCGAAAAGACAAGGCCTGTCCCCATGCAAGCTGCAACTTGATCAAAATGCTCTCCGAGCAAACCCTAGAATCAAACGAAGAGGAGTTTGTTTGGGAGCTCTCCTGTCATCACAGCGTGCGCTGTTTTAGCGTCCAGTCGCGCCGGATGCTCTGGTCGGGGGAAAACATGGTGCTCTTGCATATGCTGCATGACATCTCTCAGATGAAAATGCAGGAGAGACGCTTGCGTGACGCGGCGTTTCTTGACGCGTCTACGGGGGTTGGCAATCGCAACGGCGCCCTCCAGTACTTGCGGAACCTAATTGAGGAAGGGTTGGCCTTTACGCTCGTGTTTTGTGACATGGACGGGCTAAAACGGATCAATGATGTCTATGGACACAAAGAAGGCGACGAGGCACTCAGGCGTTTTGCTCAGGGTCTGAGCACCTCGATTCGCGAAAACGAGCGCGTGTTCCGGCTCGGCGGCGACGAATTTTTGACCATATTGTTTGATAGCTCCGAAGAAGTGGCCGAGAAAGTTATGTCGCGCATACGGCTGAAGCTGTCCGAGCGCGCGCAAGATAAACCCTACGACATCACGTTCAGCTTTGGTGTCATGGTCGTCGAGGATCACTCGGATCTGTCCGTCGAGGCGATCATTGAGAGCGCCGACGCGAAAATGTATGAAGAAAAACGGGCCCGGAAGATGGCTAGAGAAAGCTAGGACAAAGTGTTCCCAATATAGACTCCCGCAAGCCAGTGCTCCAATACTGAAACAACCTTTTACGAAAACCTAAAAGAGGCGGAAAGCCTCTTTTTTTGCGCCCAAATTGTCGAGCCTTGGCAAAACAAAATGTAGCAGTACAAGCACAAATTGTCCGTATGCCGCATAACATGAAGTGGGTAGAGCCATGCCTTCAGGTCAATCATTTTGTTCCGGTCGTGGCAAAAAGTCGGTTGTCTCCAAGCCGTCCGGAAAAGTAAGGAATGAATCTATTATGAACGATTTCATCACGCTGCAAATGCTCGGAACGTTTAGCGGTATCACGGTTGCCGTAACCATGCTGACCCAGGTCATAAAGAACTTCGTTGCCGTCGACCCCAAATGGATTGCGCTGTTTCTCTCGTTTCTCCTTACCCTGGGCATTCAGGTCTTGCCGAATGCACTGAGCGCTACCTCCATCGTCATCGCGTTTTGCAATTGGCTCCTTGTCACCGGAACCTCGATCGGTCTGTTTGAAGGGGTTGTCAAACCCATTGTGTCGAGCACACAAAAACAATAGGGGTTCTCAGTGTCAAACGCATAGACACAGGTATGCGGTACTGAACAGCGACGCTTTGTTGTCGGGTTTTCGCCACAGTAAAGGGGGAAAACCAACGGTAGAGTGTGACTGTTCAGTGCCGATCTGCATAATTCGACCAAAATCTGGCCGACCTTTCGGAAATCGCATGCACAGATACCGTGCAATCTCTTTTTTCAGCCACTACCCCTTTGAGCGCGAAGTGATTTTTTCGCGCTCAGAACGCAGGGTAGTGTTTTTTTGCATTTGTCCCACAGTTGCGCAATATGATAAAGCGTGATAAAATAGCGCAAATGGCAAAGCGCGACTCGAAAACATATGGTTTTACACTCTGTTTTTTAGTGGTGCTTCGAAATGAATGGGGGACATACCGTTGGACATTTTTGATAAATGCTATGAATTTACGCGCGCCGACGAAGCACGCGCCGCCGGAACCTATCCGTTTTTTCATGAGATATCTTCCAAACAGCAGTCCGAAGTGGTGATGTATGGCAAACGTACGATCATGCTCGGCTCCAACAACTACTTAGGTCTAACAAGCGACCAGCGGGTCATAGACGCCGCCCACAGGGCGCTTGACCAGTTTGGCAGCGGTTGCTCGGGCTCCCGATACTTGAACGGTACGCTGACGATACACAATGAGATGGAGCGTGAACTGGCCGAATTTTTCGGCAAAGAGGCGGCGCTGAGCTTTTCGACCGGTTTTCAAACCAATTTGGGCATCCTGGCCGGTCTCTGCTCGATGCACGACAACATCTATTTCGACCGCGCCAACCACGCCTCTCTCGTTGACGGCGCGCGTCTGAGCTTCGGCAAGGTACTGAAATACGCGCATAACGACATGAACGCCTTAGAAGAGCTGCTGGCTCGCTGTCCCGAAAATCGGGGCAAGCTCATCGTCGCCGACGGTGTGTTTTCGATGGAAGGGGACCTCGCGGACCTGCCCGGCATCGTTCAGCTGGCGAAGAAATACAACGCGCGCGTCATGATCGACGACTCCCATGGGGCCGGTGTCATGGGTGAGACCGGACGCGGTGTCGGTGAGTACTACGGCCTGATGGATGAAATCGACATCTACATGGGCACCTTCAGCAAATCCTTTGCGAGCCTCGGCGGCTTTGCGGCCGGTAAGTTTAAGGTCATCGACTTTCTAAAACACTTCTCTCGGCCGTTTATTTTCAGCGCGTCGATGCCGCCGACCAATGTTGCCTGCGTGCGGGAGGCCCTGAGCATATTGAAAGCCGAGCCGGAACGCGTACATAAGGTCAACGAAAACGCCGAATACATGCGCCAGGGGCTCACACATTTGGGTCTGTCCATCGGGGCGTCGCAAGCGCCGATCATCCCGATTCTGACCTATTTTGATGAGCGCACCTTTGCCATCACCCGCGCCCTGCTTGACGAAGGCGTGTATGTCAACCCCGTCATCTCCCCGGCCGTGCCCGAGGGCGAAGCCATTTTGCGCACAAGCTATATGGCCACACATACAAAAGACCAGATCGACT
>CAYWWF010000126.1:0-2442 GCA_964461745.1 uncultured Oscillospiraceae bacterium
GCGAGAGTCTTACCAAGACCAGCGGCTTTATGAGCGCCGTGACCGACCGGGACATGGTCATCGCGGTGTCCGGCAACGCCAAACGCGAATTGATGGATAAGCGACTCAGTGAAGAACTCGAGCGTATTATGGAAGCGCGTCAGGTGTATCAATATAAACAAGGCGACAATAAGGTATACATTACCGACGGACTCGAGAAGTACTTTGTCGGCATTGCTGCCCCCATCATCGCTGAAGGCGATGTCTCGGGCTGCGTCCTGTTTGTCATCGGTGAGGGCAGCGCCGCGCTTACCGACACCGAATACAAACTGGCGCAGACGGTTTCCGGCTTCCTTGGCAAACAGATGGAGAGCTAACACAAAACCCAAAACCCGCCTTGACAAGAACTGTCAAGGCGGGTATACTTCAAAGTGAGGGGAGCCGAAACCGGCTGGCCCAAAGTTTATACGGAAAAATAACCGCTTATCCTTGGACGGGGGCGGTTATTTTTTGTCTATCTGTCGTAAGATCAGCAATATTAGTAGCATGATCAAGAAAACAGACCAAAAATCCATGAGCCTCACCTCCTCTCGGAGGTTGTGGCCAACCGTCCCGTACCCCTCATGGTAGAGTATAGTAGACCTGTCGATATTTGTCAATTCTTCACTGATAATATCTTTTTTGGTGGCCGGAGGGAGTTTCTTTCGCCATACTCCAGTCTTCGCGAGAAAAAAGCTACGGAAAAAATTATAAATTGGGCTTGCAATTTAAAAAAGCTATGATATAATAAAGACCGCGAATGTCTGTAGTCTGTCATGTTTCCAGGTTTGGAGTGGGGGTACCCCACTTTTTTTCGTAGATACGTGAAAATGGCGGGCAATCACGGTTTTTTGCCCAACGGACAAAACGATTTGACCTGAGTTGGAACCACCAAATCTGCCCGACGTGCGCTATGAGGTGAATTCAGTTTGAAACAAGTGGCCACTATTGTCTTTGCCCTCGCAAAGCCCGTTGTGGAAGGCCTGGGACTCGAGCTTTGGGATGTTGAGTATGTCCGTGAAGGCGGTCGGCGTATCTTGCGTGTCTACATTGACCGAGATGGCGGCGTCTCGACAGAACACTGTGAAGCCGTTAGCCGCGCGCTCGATCCGCTGCTTGACGAAGCCGATCCGATTGAAGAGGCCTATGTCCTCGAGGTTTCCTCCTGCGGTCTGGAGCGTCCGCTCAAACGCCCGCAGGACTTTGAACGCTTTATCGGCTCGCCCGTTGTTGTAAAGTTTTACGCCGCCCAAAAGGGACAGAGGGAGACCTCCGGTGTGCTTACAGCGTATGACGGAGAAACCTTAACACTGGACGGTGAACGCGTCATTTCCATGCGGGACATAGCGCTGACGCATCTTAAATTTGAGTGGAACGGATAGAATAACTATCTTAATGATATTGCTGTCGGAGCAATAATTTGCGGGACGGGTTGGTTTGCGCCAACACGGCCCAGACAGGGGAGATACTGGACATCATGAACGCCGAATTCTTTGATGCCATCGCGCAAATAGAAAAAGAAAAAGGCATCCCGCGTGAGCTCATGCAGGAGAAAATTACACAGGCGTTGATTTCTGCGTTTCGACGCGATCATGCCGGTACCGCTGAAAACATAACAGTAGAACTCGACGATGTCAAAAAAGAAGTGCGCATGTATCTCACCAAGACCGTCGTGGAAGTGGTCGAAAACCCGCAGACGGAACTGAGCCTTGAAGAGGCGCGTGCGCTCAAAGACGACGCCGAGCTCGGGGACGAAGTTGAAGAGCACATCGTACCGCGTGACTTTGGACGCATCGCGGCGCAGACGGCCAAACAGGTCATCATCCAAGGCATACGCGAGGCGGAACGCGGACTGAAATATCAAGAGTTTACCTCCAAGGAGCATGATTTGCTCAGCGCGCAGGTCAGTCGTTTTGACGCGCGCAACGGCGGCATTGTTTTGGAAATCGGCATGTCCAAAAAAGAGCGCACAGAGGCGACCTTGATCCCCAACGAACAGGTCAGAGAGGACAATCTGCGCCTTGGTGACCGCGTGAAGGTCTATGTCGTGGAAGTGCGCAAGTCCAGCAAGGGCCCGCTGCTGTTCATCTCTCGGACACATCCGGGGCTTGTCAAGCGCTTGTTTGAACTCGAAGTGCCTGAAATTCACGACGGCACAGTGGAAATCAAGAGTGTGGCGCGTGAAGCCGGTCACCGTACAAAAATCGCCGTCTACTCCAACGACCCAAATGTCGACTGCATCGGTGCCTGTGTCGGCACCAAGGGCGCGCGCGTGACCAACATCATTGAAGAGTTGCGTGGCGAAAAGATCGACATCATCAAATACAGCGAAGACCCGGCCGAGTTTGTGGCCGCGGCGCTGGCCCCGGCCGATGTCATCAGCGTCGAGATGCTCGACGAGGCCAAGAGCTGCCGCGTTGTCGT
>CAYWWF010000126.1:2542-6746 GCA_964461745.1 uncultured Oscillospiraceae bacterium
CCGATGTCATCAGCGTCGAGATGCTCGACGAGGCCAAGAGCTGCCGCGTTGTCGTCCCGGATGACCAACTTTCGCTGGCCATCGGCAAAGAGGGGCAAAACGCCCGCCTGGCCGCGAAGCTGACTGGACACAAGATTGACATCAAACCAAACAGCGCAACCGACGCGTAAGCGTCGATGATAGACTGATGTTTTTCATCGAAAACGATGGTTGGATCGACGCTTTGAGGAGCGGCATAAGGTATGTTTTCCCGAAATGAATTCGGGAAAACAGGATCAATTCGGAGGGGTTATGACACCGAAAAAGTCGCCCGAGCGGCAATGCGTGGGTTGCCGCACGAAAAAGCCCAAACGCGAGCTGATCCGCGTGGTGCGCAGCCCGGAGGGTGCGGTGTCACTGGATACCGGGCGTTTGCCCGGTCGTGGCGCGTATCTCTGCCGCTCGGCGGAGTGTTTGAAACGGGCCCGGAAAAGCCGCGCGCTCGAGCGCGCCTTCGGCGCGCCGGTGCCGGAGGACGTGTTTTTGACGTTGGAACAGGATATTTTAGCGCTGAAACCCGTAGACGAGGCCGCGCCATGAGTGAGGGACAGGACAGCCGCAAAGCAGCGGGAAAACCTGGCAGCTCGGAACCGCAAACCGCTCTGCTGCGTATGCTGGGATTGGCACGGCGGGCCGGACGGGTTGCCCTCGGTGAGGAGGGCGTTAACCGAACCGCCGAACGCCGCCGTTGCTTTCTGATTTTTGTCGCGGCGGACTGCGCGGAGAATACAAAGCAAAAGATACAGGCGGCGGCGCGCACATCCGGAATTCAGCTGTCACCGCTTGCCATTACCAAAGAGGCGTTGGGGCACGCGATGGGCCGACCGTTTTGCGCGGTGCTGGCCGTGACGGATGCAAACTTTGCCAAGACGTTGCGTGCGCTCTGGAAACAGACGCAGGAAACATAGGCCTTTACCCGCGTACGGGGAGAAAGAAAAAAGTATTTCTATTTGCACGAGTAGAAGCACACCATAGCGATTTTAAGGGGGCACTGGCGTGAGTAGTTTAAGCAAATACCGTGTGCATGAGGTGGCCAAAGATTTTGGGATGGCGTCCAAAGACGTTGCCCAAATTCTATCCACCTACTTAGTGGCGCCGAAAAACCATATGCAAGCGCTGACGGATGAGGAGCTCAACGTCATCTTTGACGTGTTGACCCACACCCATCAGATTGAGAGCATAGAGCAGATTTTCGAGCCCACGTACCGGGAACCGAAGTCCGCTCCGCCGCCCCCCGAGGAGACGGCTGTTCCCGCCGCACCCGCCGAGGCGCCGGTGGCATCCGAAAGCGCCACGCCGTCGGTTGCCGTCGCCGCTGTGCCGTCGGTTGCATCCGCCGCCGTCGTGACGACGGAGAAACCCGTAGCGAGCACACCGGTGAAGCCCGCGACGGATAAGCCCGCGGCGCACACGATACCGGTGACCCCGGCCAAACCTGTGGCTCCGGTGGTGCCGTCGGCACCCGGTACACCGGGCGCGCCCGCGCCCGCCGCGCCGGGCAAGGGTCAGCCGAGAATCCGCATCATCGATACGCGCGGCGCGTCGATTGATATGGGGCGTTACGACGAGCGCATCGAGCAGATGGTGCCGGAGTCGGCCCAGCGCATGAAACAGGGCAAAGAGAAGATCAAGCGGGCCGCTGACAAAAAGCAGGTGCCGCCGTTCAGTCAAAAGCGCCGCCAGGAAGAGCAGGAGCGGATGCGCCGCTTGCAGCTCGAGGCAATCAAGAAACAGCCGCTGCGCGTGACGGCCCCCGACGAGATGAGCGTGGCCGACCTGGCCGCCCGCATCAAAAAGACCGGGGCGGAGGTTGTCAAACGTCTCGTGAAGATGGGTGTCATGGCCTCGCTGTCGCAGATCATTGACTTTGACACCGCGGCGCTTGTGGCGATGGAGTTCAACGCCATTTTGGAGCGCGAAGTTGTCGTCACGATTGAGGAGCGCCTGATCGACGCCCACGAAGACACCGAAGAAAACCTTCAGCCGAGAGAACCCGTGGTCGTGGTCATGGGCCACGTCGACCACGGCAAGACCTCCTTGCTTGACTATATCCGCAGTGCCAGCGTCGTCTCCGGTGAGTTTGGCGGCATCACGCAGCACATCGGCGCGTATCGCGTCGCCGTTGGTGAGCGCCAGGTCACCTTCCTCGACACGCCGGGCCACGCCGCCTTTACGTCCATGCGTATGCGCGGCGCGCAGGTTACCGACATCGCGATTCTGGTTGTGGCCGCCGACGACGGCATCATGCCGCAGACGGTGGAGGCCATCAACCACGCCCGTGCCGCCGACATCCCGATTGTTGTGGCCATCAACAAGATGGATGTGCAGGACGCCACACCCGACCGCATCATGCAGCAACTGACCGAACATGAGCTCGTCAGTGAAGAGTGGGGCGGCGACACGATCGTTTGCAAAGTTTCCGCGAAAACCGGCGAGGGCATCGAGCATTTGCTCGAAATGGTGTTGCTGGCCGCTGAAATGCGCGATTTAAAAGCCAACCCGAACCGCTTGGGACGCGGCAGCGTCATTGAAGCCCGTCTGGACCGCGGTCGCGGCCCGGTGGCGACGCTGCTCGTACAGAACGGCACGCTCAAACAGGGCGATATCATAATCGCCGGGCAGTCTGTGGGCCGTGTGCGCGCGATGACCGACGACAAGGGCCGCAAGATCGAGACCGCCGGGCCCTCCGTGCCGGTCGAGATCATCGGTCTGGCTGAAGTGCCCGAAGCGGGCGATCCGTTCTTCGCGGTTGAGGATGAGCGCATGGCGCGTGAGCTGGCCGAACAGCGCCGCCATGAAAAGAAACTGGCCGCATCAGGCCCGGTGGCCCAGAAGGTCTCCCTGGAGGATCTGTTTGCGCAGATTCAGGAGGGCCAGATTCAGGACCTCAATCTCATCGTCAAGGCCGACGTGCAGGGTTCGGCTGAGGCTGTGCGCACGTCCCTGGAGAAACTTTCTAACAATGAAGTGCGCGTCCGCGTGATCCACTGCGCCGTCGGTGCCATCAACGAATCGGACATTCTGCTCGCGGCGACCACCTCGGCGATTGTCATCGGCTTCAACGTCCGCCCCGACCCCTCGGCGCTCGACAGCGCCACGCGCGGCGGCGTGGATGTGCGCCTCTACCGTGTCATCTACGAGGCCATTGAAGAAGTCGAGGCGGCCATGAAGGGTCTGCTTGCGCCTGAGTTCCGCGAGGTGGTTTTGGGCCACGCCCAAGTGCGCCAGGTCTTCAAAGTCTCCGGCGTGGGTACGATTGCGGGCTGCTATGTCCAGGACGGCAAGATGCAGCGTTCGGCGAAAGTTCGCCTTGTCCGCAACGGCATCGTCATCTTTGACGGCGAACTGGCTTCGCTCAAGCGCTTCAAGGACGACGTGCGTGAAGTGGCTTCGGGCTACGAGTGCGGTATGGGCCTTGTGAAGTTCAACGACCTCAAGGAAATGGATATCATCGAAGCGTACACGATGGAGGAAATCGCAAGATAAAGTCCATCTAAAAACTGCGGTTTTTAGATGGAGGGGGAATAAGGCTGTTGTTGCGGCGGAGTGAATCCGCCTACACAACGATCGGATGACGAGGGTGCTATGTATGCCGCGTGAGCAAAGACTGCAAAAAATCAACGAAGAGATTTTACGGGAGCTTTCCGGTCTCATCGCCCGGCTCAAGGACCCCCGGCTCGGGGGGCTCATCAGCGTGACCCGGGTCGATACGTCGCGGGATCTTTCGGTCGCGCGCGTCTATGTCAGTGTGCTCACAGGGGAAACCCCGGCCGATCAGGTTGTGAAGGTTTTGCAGACCGCCTCGGCCCATTTGCGCCATGAGCTCGCGCACGCGCTCACCCTGCGCCACACACCCGCGTTGCGTTTCGTTGCGGATGTTTCTATTGTCCGCGGTGCCGGTGTGCAAAAGATTATGCAGGAACTGTTTCCACAGGATACGGACACGGATACCGATGCGCCCGAGGGCGCGGGGGATAAAGACAATACGGAAGAATAGTCATGGAAGATCAAACGAAAAAAAACCGCCCGGCCGCACTTGGTGGTCAGACAGCGGAACTCATACTGGAGGAGCAACAGCATGACCCGCGAGGAAACTGCCCTTTGGCTTTCAAAGCATGACCATTTTTTGATATTTACGCATGTAAGCCCCGATGGAGACACCATC
>CAYWWF010000127.1:0-3579 GCA_964461745.1 uncultured Oscillospiraceae bacterium
AATATTGGTTTGGAAGGCAATGTCTTCAATGGTTTTGATGATTTTGCTGATTTCAGCGGATTTGACATGTATGTTGTCCATCTGCGCCATGAGTTTCTGCATTTGCTCGTTGCTGATTTCGATTGCGGAGGCCACTTGCGAAGCCATGGTGTTGACCTGATCCGAATCCGCAGCGTTTTGCTTGAGTTGGGAAGAAATTTCCGAGATGGAGGCCGAGAGCTGCTCAATGGAGCTGGCCTGTTCGGTGGCGCCCTGGGCCAGCGCCTGCGCGCCAGAAGAGACTTGATCGGAACCGGCGGACACCTGGTCAGCGGCGGTGCGGATTTGACTGATCGTCTGCGTCTGCGTGATGACGAGGTTGCTCAGCGTAGTCTCCAACATCTTAAAGTCGCCCACGTAACACTCCAGCGCGCGCGAACGGACGTTTAAATTGCCGCAGGCGATGTTCTCTTGAAGGTATTTCAAGTCTTCCAGCAAAGTGGTTAGTGTTGTGATAAACTTCCGCATACTTTCCGCAAGGGAGCCGAGTTCATCTCGACTTTCGTAGCGGACTTGGGCGCCGAAGTTGCCGCGCGCCAGTTCCTGAGCCGCTTTTTCGACCTCTTTTAGCGGAATATTGATGGATCTTGTGATCAGAATGACGACCACAACGGTGATCGCAATCGAAGCGATCAGCAGCGCAAACACCAAAACAAGCTGGCTCTTCGCCGTCTGTTGCGCTTGATCCTGGCGATTCTTCACGGTTTCGCTGATGGCGTTGTAAATGTCTGTAAGATCCGCCTCGATTTTATCATAAGCCGGACTATACTGGCTGACATACAGTTGATAGGCCGTTTGGTTGTCTTTTGCGTCTAGCGTAGAGGCCAGGGCGGAAATCTGTTTGCGAACCGCGGCCGCCGCGTCCATGTCCGCGATGATTTTATCCACTATCGATTTGTGTTCGGGCTCAAGCTTTGCCAAATCCATCAAAGCATCCAAAGCGGTTTGACGATCCGATGAGACGTTATTCATGGCCGTATTGTAATCATCTCTGTCAACGGTTGCGATGGATTGTAGTATGCCCCGTTGCAGAGAGACCATATAGCGTCGGGCCGTCCATATGTGTTCAATGGCCGGGATGGAAGTGCTGGAGAAGTTGATGGTGGTGTTGTCGAGGGTGTTGATGCCGGCAATGCTAAAGATACCAAGGATGAGAACCATGACGAGAACAAGGCCAAAGCTCAGAAGCAGTTTTACGGAGATTTTCAGATTTTTCATGTCCCGTACCTCCCTAAGTTGATGGCAATATCAAAGTGGAAATTTTGGAACGTGTTCAGAGCCGCGTCGCAGCGAGCGGTTGCTGCTTTAGAAAAACGGCGAAATGAGAATGGTTTAGGGCAAGCGGAGATGGGAGCGGCCAGTATTCCCCGGAAGCCGAGGGGCGTCGTCCTCTTTTAACACGTATTGAGACAGCAGGGTCTGGAGCATGTTGGCCTGACTGGAGAGCTCTTCGCTCGCCGCCGCGCTTTCCTCGCTGGTGGCAGAGTTTGTTTGCACGACATCGGAAATTTGAGCGATGCCGCTTTTCATGGTGTCAAACGCCTGTTTCTGCTCATGGATGCTATGAATGATGGACTCGACTTCCGATTTCATGGACTCGACACTCATTGTGATCTCAGAAAGGCTACCCGCGGTCTGTTCGGCGATGTCCATACCATGGTTGACAGCGGTCACCGAACGCTCGATCAGCGACGTCGTGGTTTTAGCGGCTTCCGCGCTCTTATTGGCTAAGCTGCGCACCTCTTCAGCAACCACGGCAAAACCTTTGCCGGCCGCACCGGCTCGAGCCGCTTCAATTGCGGCGTTGAGAGCCAAAATGTTGGTTTGAAACGCGATGTCTTCAATGGTTTTGATGATTTTTGAGATTTCTTTTGACTCATGGTCGATTTGAGACATGGCGGTCAGCATCTGCTGCATTTGCCGGTTGCCGCTGTCCAGATGTTCGGCGGCTTTCACAGTGTGCGCGCCGGCCGATTTGGCGTTCTCAGCGTCTTTTTCCGTGAGGCGGGCCACCGTCTCCATAGCGTGAACCAGATTTTCGACGGCATGGGCCTGCTGTGTCGAAGATTGCGCCAAAACCTGAGAGCCTTGGGACACTTCCGACGAACCGGCGGCCACCTGCATCGCCGAACGGTTGATTTCGCGCATGGCGGTGTTGAGGTTTCCTAAAATTTTGTGCAGGGACTCTTCGATGCGGACAAAATCACCGACATAGTTCTCCCGGGTTTCCGCCGTGAGATCGTTGGTTGCTATGGCGGTGAGCACATAGGATATTTCCCCGATATAGGCTTTGAGCGTGGCGGACATTTTGCGAAAGGCTTCGCTGAGTTGGCCCAATTCGTCGTCGGAGGAAAAGGTAATATCGGTGTCCAACGCGCCGGAGGCCAGGCGATTGGCGCTTTCTGTGATGTGGCCGATGGGTCGCAGAAACTTTCGGATCACGCGATAAAGAATCAACGCGAGCGCTACCAGGAGTCCCAGGCTGATGAGGTCGCTGGCCAAGAGAGCCAAAAACGTGTACTGCGTGAGCTCCGATGTCTCGACGGCGCAGTATGCCGTCCAGTCTGAACTGCCTCGACCGGCATGAACCGTACTTTGCACAAGCAGCAGATGGTCCTGACGGCCCAGAGCGGAAACATCAGATCCAATTAAAGTGTGATCTTTGCTGTGCGTAATGATCAAACCGTCGTCGGCGACAATATAGCTGAAACTTGTGTTAAAATAACCGTTCTCAAAGGGGATATTCGCCATGGAATTGCCGTCGAAGTCAATGCCAACACAGCCAAGAAAGCGACCGTTCTTGTCCTGTATCGGTGCGACCACCGAAGCCAAAATGATCTGAAGAAAATCATCGACGTAGGGGGAGCCAACGTAGGCTACATTTTTCTCTCTGGCATTCAGAAAATAATCTTGGGTTAGATAACCCCCGTCAAAGGACGTGCCATCGGTTATGGTACCGTCTTTTTCGCGGTAAAAATAGATGTCCTCCGTGCCGGTGTAAGCCGAAGGAACCTGGAAGTTATCAGACAGCGGGTCGCCGGGCTTCAGTCCGCCATACGCCTCATCCGGCAGCCACTCAACCCATACGCCTTGCGCCTGAGAGTTGTTTGATAAATAGGTTTCAGTAAACGCGCGGCTCGTCATGCCCCTGGCATGCGGCTCCACCGTTGATAAAGTGGTCGCAACGGTTACCGCGGAGTCAAGCATACCAGACAGATACTTTTCCATGGTTTTTGCGTTTACGTCCGAAACGGTTTGCAAATTCTCCCGAGCGGTGCGCTGCATGGTTTGGAAAATCACAAAAGAATTGATGATCAGAATTACGACGACAATGGCGATAACCGAAATCATTACCCAACGCAAAATCTTCTTGCTTAAACTCTTTGTCATGGTTTCACTCCTCGGTTATTCCTAGCACTGTTTCAGGGCAACACCGCGCCGCGCCCGATTGGCTCGGCAGTGCCTTTAGTATTTTCAAACTTTGCGGAGTGTAAGTATGTAAAAAAACCCGTAGGCTCATGACAAGAAAACCCACGAGAA
>CAYWWF010000127.1:3679-6661 GCA_964461745.1 uncultured Oscillospiraceae bacterium
GGAGTGTAAGTATGTAAAAAAACCCGTAGGCTCATGACAAGAAAACCCACGAGAATAGGCAGGGGCCGAAATGTCATGCTGTGAGAGCGCCGGGTGCGCTTCACTACAAAGACATTTCAATGACAATAACGACAATACAATACAGGATTTGATAAAAAATTGCAAGACCCAAAGGTTTAAGAAGTCATATGGAACGAATGAAAACAACAAATTGACAGTCCTGGTGGCACAGAAAAATCTACGCCACAGGCTGTTAAAGAATTGACAGGCTGGGAAGGCGCGTGCGCGCGCTACATTTTTATGTGGAAGTTTTGACTGGTTTAAGGTCGATTGATGAGAAAAACATCCAGAGCGATCCATAATAACCCAGATAAAACCATAGATTTGGCAAAAACAAGTGATATTTTTTTAAATCCAGCTTCACTTAGTACAAATTATATCGATACTTAATTATACAAGAAAGATTTACCTTGGCGGGATTCCCTGTGCGGAAATTTTCGAGAAGGGGGGTGTAAAGGAACTTTCCATTGGGAGCATCAAGACGGACCTGTTTGCTATCGATTGTGGGAGGGATAGTTTGTGCTGAAGAATATGAAAATCAGAAAGAGACTTATCTTCATTTTTCTGATGATTGCCGTTTTGTCCAGTGTTTCGGGTGTTGTCGCGATTCTGTCACTCATTCAAACGAACAATCAGTACTCACACGCGATGGAACGCTATGGATTTGACTTGGGCGACGTCGCGCAATTGGGGATGCAGAACAACGCGGTGCGAGCTCATATACGGGACGTTGTTTTTTTAACAGATGCGGACGCCGTAAACGACGCAATATCCAAGCTGAACGAAGCGGCACAGGTGGGCAACGCGTTGATGCCCAAAGTGGAGGAGGGTCTCCAAACCGAGCAAGGAAAGGCGATTTGGAAAGACTACATGAATTATATCGACGAATATAGAGCTGTTCGCGATCAAGTGATTGAACTTGTCATGAGGACGCCCGATGAAGTCAATCACGAGGCGTACGAACTCTGGGTAAACGAGGGCGCGCCCGCCATCAACAGCGCCATTGCTATCCTGGAGGATATGATTGCGTTAAAAACCAGCGAAGGAAACAGAGTCAGTACGGAACTCGACAGCAAAACAACGGATACCATTGCCTTTTGCATCATCGTCGTGCTGGTGGCGCTGCTCGTTGCCCTGGTCTTGTCCTTTACCACATCCAAGTCCATCAGCAAGCCGATCGTTGAACTTGAGACCATGGCAAAAAGACTGTCTGAGGGGAAGTTGGATTTCGACATCACCTATCGGAGTGAAAATGAACTGGGACAGCTGTCGGAGTCCATGCGAAGCGCCATGTCGATGCTCAAGACATACATAGACGATATCACTTACGCCATGGATGAGTTTTCGAACAACAGCTTTGTCTTGAAACCCGCAACACAGCCTTTTGTCGGTGATTTCAACGCAATCGAAGTATCGATTGCAAAGGTCGCCCGTGAGATATCCGAGACCTTGATGCAAATCAAGAACGCGGCGGATCAGGTGGCCGCCGGGTCTGACCAAGTCTCTTTCGGCGCGCATACATTGGCGCAAGGCGCGTCGGAACAGGCAAGCTCGGCAGAGGAGCTCTCGGCCTCGATAACGGAACTCACGAGGAAGGTCAGACAGAACGCGGACAACGCGAAGAGAGCCAGTGATAAGTCCGCTGGCGCAGCCCAAGCAATTGAAAACAGCAATGAGCAAATGCAGAGGCTGAGCGCCGCCATGGACATCATTGATGAGAAATCCGTGGAAATCAATAAGATCATCAAAACCATCGAAGACATTGCGTTCCAAACCAATATCCTCGCGCTCAACGCCGCGGTGGAGGCCGCGAGAGCCGGCGGGGCCGGCAAAGGCTTTGCCGTGGTGGCCGATGAGGTCAGAAACTTGGCGGGGAAGTCGGCGGAAGCCGCCAAAAACACAACCGCGCTGATTGAGGATTCCGTAAGCTCCGTAACGGAAGGGGTAAAACTGGCCAACGCCACGGCGCAGGATTTGCGTGAGGCGGTGGAGAGTGTCAACGAAGTGACCGGGTTGATCACGCAGATTACGCAGGCCAGCAGCGAACAAGCCGGCGCGATTGCGCAGATTTCCGTCGGCATAGAGCAAATTTCATCTGTTGTGCATACCAATTCGTCCACCAGCGAAGAGAGTGCCGCCGCCAGCGAGGAACTCGCGGGCCAGGCCGGACTGCTGAAGGAGTTGGTGAAAAAATTCAAAATCAGCGAACTTATACCGGCGTGGGAAAACAACATGCGAGCAGAGGAAAGGGCCGAAAAACTGTTAAACGCGGATCGTATGACCCTGGTGACGGCGCAAAACAACGGGAAATATTAAATGGATAAGTGATGTATACCCCGGTACACGAAGTCCCGCATACTTGAGGTTTCATTGTGGGATTTGAGTGCCGGGGTACGTTTATGATGGCATGAACGATTGCGCCCAAAACCGCTTCTTGCCCCGGCGGCTCTGTGCGGATATAATGTAGGCACGCGTTTCTTATCGTGCTATCACTAGGCGGGAGGGACAATATGATCCGAAAAATTGACCATTTGGTCATCACCACGGCCGATCTTGATACCTGTTTGGCGTTTTACAAAAAGCTCGGTTTTGAAGTGCGACAAGATGGGGCTCGATATGCTTTGTTTGCGGGTGACTTCAAGATCAATGTACATATCCGGGGGCGCGAGCTTCTGCCTCACGCGGAGCATGTGCAGCCCGGCAGCGCGGATCTGTGTTTTGAAATCACGGGTTCGCTCGTCGGATTTCACGCGATGCTGCAAGCCCAGGGCATCGTCATGGAATTGGGTATCGTTGAGCGCAGCGGCGTAAGGGGAGACATGCGCTCGCTGTATCTGCGCGACCCAGACGGAAATTTACTGGAATTCTGCTGCTATGGATAGTTTGTCGCTTGCCTTCTCGACGGTGTTTCCGCTGCTTTTC
>CAYWWF010000128.1:0-6557 GCA_964461745.1 uncultured Oscillospiraceae bacterium
CCGACGTGCAGGGCGTTGTGACGAAGGTGGTGGGCAACAGCGTCACGTTGAAGCTCATAGAGCCGTTCCAAGGGGCCATTTCCATCGCCTTTCCGGGTGACGGCCAAGCCTCCGGCGCGGACTTTACCCCGCCCGAAGGCTGGACACCGCCCGAGGGTCTCGGCGAGGGTGAGTTCTTCTTCCAAGGTATCCCTGGCGGCGAGGGCGGCATGGCTCCGCCCGACGGGGGTGACCGAAACGTCACGCGCAATGAGGACGGCAGCCTCACGATCACTGGCCCGGACGGTAAGAATGTAACCCTGCCCGAAGGCGGCATGATCCGTGGTGACGGCAACGGCCCGCGCGTGATCCGCGGCGGGAATTTTGCCGACATCGAGCTTCCCGTCACCTATACCGGCGAGGAGACGACGCTCACCATCCCCGTATCGCTGGAGATCTATTCCGGCCCCACGCGCATCAACGCGACCGGACTCAAAAACAAACAGATTCTCTCCGTTTGGTATGACGAAGAGGGCAACATCGCAAACGTCATGGTAAACGGCACCGCGGCACCCGAAGGCAGTACCCCGAACGGGGACGCCGTTCCGCCGTCCGTCTCGCCCGATCTGGACGCGACACCGACACCGCAAGTTGAGGGGTAAGTTCACAGCCAGCCCGAAAGGGGACGTCATTGTATGACACCGATTTTGCAGATGCGGCGCATCAACAAGTCCTACGGCGCGGGCGACACACGGGTACATGTGCTGCACGACATAAGTTTCACCGTCTATCCCGGTGAGTTTGTCGCGATCCTGGGCCCCTCTGGCTCCGGCAAGTCCACGCTGCTCAACCTCATCGGTCTCATTGACACGCCCGACAACGGCGCGTACTTCCTGGCCGGGGAGAACACCGCGGCCAAGACCGAAGACGAGGCTGCCCGTCTGCGAAATCGCCGGATCGGTTTTGTGTTCCAGCGTTTCAACCTAATTTCCAAGTATTCCGCCGAGCGCAACGTGGCGCTGCCGCTGCTCGCGCGCGGTATGGCCCACAAGCCCGCAATGGCCGCCGCGCAGAAGCTTTTGGTCTCCCTCAGCATGGGCGACCGACTCAAATACCGCCCAAACCAGCTCTCCGGCGGCCAACAACAGCGCGTCGCCATCGCACGGGCGCTGATTGCCAGGCCCGACGTCCTGCTGGCCGACGAACCGACGGGCGCTTTGGATCGACAGACCGGGCGCGAGGTAATGGGCATCTTTGGTCAGCTCAACGCCCGGGGCAAAACCATCATCCTCATCACCCACGACTTAAACGTCGCGGCCTACGCGCAGCGCGTTGTGCGGATTGAGGATGGGCGGTTGTTTGAGGAGAGCGTGGAAAGCGCGGCGGCAGTGCAGTAATATGGACCACCCAATCCATATTGGGTTTCCGATAGAGATGCCCCTGTTCACGCATGTTGTGCGTGAACAGGGGCATCAGGAAATTGCCGAGGACTCGCCCCGAGGTTTATTTTTTCTCCTACCTGCCTACAATCTTCTTGTGCGCCTATCCGCTTGCCTTTTGGCTTTGTGTTTGTTATGATGAGCGCATACGATGTCCAGTTTTTCACATTTCTTGCCTAACAAAGGAGGCGCTCTATGCCCCGTTGGTTTGCCCGCAAGACCCGCATAACGGTCGTACTCTGCTTATGGATGGCGCTGCTGCTGTGTGTCAGCGCCTGTGCGCCTCGTGTGGCCGCTCCGGTACCGGATTTACTGGTTTCGCCGTCCACACTTCCCGACGACGTAAAGCCTGCTCGAGCTTTGCCCGTGGAAGAACCCACACCGACGCCGTCGCCCACCCCGACCCAGCCGCCGGAAGTTCGTGTCCAACTGGCCGGGGACATCCTGCTGCACACAAAACCGACGCGCGCGGCGGCTACGGGCGAAAACAGCTACGACTTCTCGCCGTATTTCAAAAACATTGCGCCGTATCTAAACGGCGACGTCGTGATCTGCAACGTGGAAACACCGATTGACGTCAAAGGCGGCAACGTGTCTCTGAGCTCCTACCCGACCTTCAACGCGCCGTTTGAAATCTTACCCGCGCTCAAAGACGCGGGTGTCACCCACGCCGTGAACGCGAACAACCACTGTTTTGACAAAGGTTGGGCGGGCCTCAAGGCCACGCGTGAAAACTTTGAAAAGGCCCAGCTGCCCGTCACGGGTACGAGCCGCTCCCAAAAAGAGTGCGACGACCATTTGATCATAGACGCCGGTGGCATCAAAATCGGCCTGATTGCCTACACCGACGCGGTCAACGGCCTTGAGTCCCTGATTCCCGAAACCGAGAGAGGCTTTGCCGTGCGGCGTTTTTCTTCGGCGTCGCTCAAGGACGTCCCCGATATGATCTCCGACATGGAGGCCTGCCGCGAGGCCGGCGCCGAGTTCATCATCCTCTCGCTGCACTGGGGCGCGGAATATCAGGACAAACCCTCGCAAACCCAGCGGGAGATCGCCGAGGCCCTCTGCGCGAGCGGCGCGGACATCCTCATGGGCAGCCACCCGCACTGCGTCCAGCCCATCGAGTGGATGCCGGGGCTCGACGGTCGGCGCAGTCTTTGCATCTACTCGCTCGGCAACTTCTTTGCCGACCAGAACGACCTGTCCCCGAAGATCCCGAAGACGCAGTACGCCGCGCTGGTGAGCGCTGTTTTGCGGAAAAATCCCGACGGCACTGTGGAGATTCGCGACGCCGATGTGCTGCCGACTTTCACGTATCGCTTTGCCAAAGAAGGCGCGCCGAACGGTCTGGGCTATCTGCTGCTGCCCGCCTTTGCGCACAAAGACGGTAACGCGCTGAACGACCTTCTCTTAAACGAGAAAGACCGTGCGCGCTGCGAAGAGGCTTGGAATCACGTAACGAGCCTTGTCGCGGAGGATGTTCCAGTGTTTTCCCAGGAGTGAGAATGATCAAAAAAAGGGGGGTGCGTTGCACCCCCTCAGGCTATCACAGCATTGAACCCCTAGAAGGTGCTTCCTTCCAGGCAAATACATAACAAGGGTCTGCCCCAAAATGCAGATGTGCGCGACTGAGCGAGAAAATCGCCGCACAGACAAGGTGCAAAAACGCAGGAATCATTTGTTTATTGCAAGTTTTTGCAACGCAGTATGGCTGGTAATTTTCCGCTCAGGCACGTGCGGACGTATTTTGGGGCAGACCCAACAAAGGAGTCCTCAAGATGAAGAAAAGAATCTCTGCCCTGCTCCTCACCCTCACACTGCTGCTTGCCTGTTTTCCTCTCTCGGCCCTCGCGGATGGCGACAAGAGTGATGCCCCAAGCCGTACGTTTTTAGCGCTCGGCGACAGCATTTCCACGGGTTACGGCCTTGCGGACAAAAACGACTGCTACGCAAACCTGGTGGGCCGCCAAGTCAGCACCCTTAGCGCTTGGAATTTGGCCGTAGATGGTCAGACCTCCTTAGAGCTCCGAGCGCAACTGGAAACCCTCGTCAAAGCCGACGCGCTTTCGGACAAGAACAAAGAGGCCGCCGCGTACATAGCGACCGCCGACGGCATCTGCATTTCCATCGGTGGCAACGACCTGCTCGGCGCGTTGTATGCGGCGGCGGGTGCCGCCCTGGGTGTGGATATGGCCCAGCCTGACGCGCAGGCCAAACTGATCAGCACGATTCAAACGGGGGGCGTTGCCAACCTCTTAAAGCTCGTCCCGGTGGTGACCAGCATAAAGGCCCAAGCCGAGACGCTGTCCAAGCAATTTGGGGACAATCTTGCGGCGATCCTCAAATCTTTACGAACGTTGAATCCCGACGCTAAAATCGTTGTGCAGACGATTTACAACCCTTACACGGGTCTTACAGACACCCTGGGCGCGCAAATGGCCGATGCCGTCGACGGCATCATCCAGAACATGAACCAAGCCATCCTAGCGTTGGCGGAGAAGGAAAAGACCTTTCTCGTCGCGGATGTCTACACCGCTTTCAAGGCGTCCAAAGACGTACTCACAAACGCGTCCAACGCGGCTACAGCGCTGGATCCCCATCCGAACAAGGCCGGGCACGCGCGGATTGCGGAGCTTGTCCTAGCGCAACTGGACTTCCCCGCGCTTCCCGCTGTGACGGTCAAGTGGGGCCGGTGTTCCGACTGGGCGCTTTTGTGGCTTAGCAAAGCCGCCGACCTGAATCTAATCCCCGAAACGCTCTGGGCGGCCGATATGACCAAACCGATCACCCGCGCGGAGTTTACGACCGTATCGGTACTGGTCTATGAGGCGCTGTCCGGGCAAGCCGCCGCCCCGGCCAGCTCTAACCCGTTTACCGACACCAACGACACCTCTGTGCTGAAAGCGTTTGCGTTGGGCCTCACCACCGGCGTCACGGCAACGACTTTTGCGCCGGAACGCCTGCTCAACCGCGAAACAGCGGCCACGATGCTCACGCGCACAGCCAAGCGCGCGCTGTTTGAGGGCTGGACGTTGGACAAAGATGAAAACTTCCCGCTGTCCTTTGATATGCCGTCGGCGTTTGCCGACAACGCGAAGATTTCCATTTGGGCATACGACAGTGTGTACTTTATGGCGTCGAGCAGAATCCTTGACGGCTATACGGACGACAGCTTCCGCCCGAACGGCACCGCCACAAGAGAGCAAGCCTTTAAGCTTGCCGTGGCCTTGATGGAGAGCAAGTCGGCGTTTGTCCTGGCAGATGCGGATGACGTCGCGGCATAAGTGGCTTACTGCCACCGTAAATCATAAGGCCCCCTGCGTCCACGACGCAGGGGGCCTTCAGGCTGTAAGGGGCGGCGTCCTCGACGCCCCGCAATAACGCCCATTCGGTGATTCCGGGACAACCGGAGGCCGTCCCGTACCACTAAGGTTTGTTTTGTCGTATCCCCCACGACGGCAGGTCATAAAACAGGTTCCCCCAGAGCGGTTTGGGGTTTGCCAGCAAGCCCCGCTGCGAAAGCAGCGAATGCCGTTCAAACAACAGCGGAATCACCGGCGCCTCTGTGGCCCAAGCGTCGGCGTAGGCGTCCCAATCCTCCGGCAGGCCGGACGCGGCGTAGCTGTCCCAAAGCTCCGTGACCGTGGCGCTGTGAAATCCGCCATAGCCGAGGGCGCCCCCGGCGGCAAACACCTCACAGGAGAAATCCAGACGAAGCTGCGTGGCCCCGAGGTAGAGGTCAAACTCCTCCTTCTCCAAGGCTGTCATATATTCCGCCTGCGGTAGTGGCTGCACGTCGATGCCAATGCCATAGGTCGCGAGCATTTCAGAGATGCGCCGGGCCGTGCGCACGCGCGCTTCGTTTTCCATCGGCACAATCAACACGAGCCGCAGCGCGTGGGTCGTACGCCCGATGGTGTACTCCAGAAAACCCTCTTCATTGCGCTCACTCCAGCCGAGCTCCGCAAGCAGATCCATCACAACGTTCGGGTCATACCCCTCGATGCCCCAACCGCCATACAACGGAGACACCGGGGGCACGGGGAAAACCGCCGGTGTCGCGCGCTGCCCGTACCCGAGGTTCAACAGCGCGTCGCGATCGATGGCCGCGCTGAGCGCTTCCCGCAGGAGCGCCTGGGTCAGCGGCGCGCGCTTTGTATTGATACCGATGAACTGCAACACCGGCGTGTCGTAATCCCAACTTTCAAAGATGCCGTGGAACTGCACGGACAGCGTGTCAAACGGGTTGCACGCGACCAGGCTCAGCGTGCGCGCGCCAAAGCCGTCAACAAGCGCCTTCGGAGACGAGGCCCCGACCAACTCAATGCGGTTGCGCGGCAGTGTAGCGGCGCGCCACCAACCTTCATGCGGGATCAGGTAGTTGTCCTCTTCACTGAGCACCATACGGTAAGGCCCGGTGCCGGGCGCAATCGTGTCTCGACTGCCACGCGGAACGATGGGGAAGGTCAAAAGCGCCGGAAAACGCGGATTGGGCGCATGCAGCGTAACCTCCAGCGTCAAACTGTCCACGACAGCGACGCGAGCGACATCCGTGAGCAGCGCGGCAAAGGGCGAGCCTTCCTTTCCGGCGAGGTTCATCGACTCGGCCACGTCGGAGGCCGAAAGCGTCTCGCCGTTGTGGAAGGACACATTCGGACGCAACGCGAGCCGAAAGACACGGTTGTCCTCCGTGTCGGCGCGCAAACAAAGCATCGGCACGGGCTCAAAGCGCTCGTCCGATGTGAAAAGGCTCTCATAGACGAGATCCTTCCAGAGCCGGTTCACCTGACTGACCCCCGAATAGGGCGCGGCGCCCTCAGGCGCGTACGGCAAACCGAAGAGGTCATAGTAGGCCGGCCCTGCTGTGGATGCCTGTGACGGAGAAGGCGACGGGTCTTCATCTCCATCGACCGCCGGTTGGTTCTCATAGAGCCACTCGTCAAAGTTTTCGCAGCCCGCAAGGCAGGGCAGTAGGAGAAGGACAAGCAGCAGGGCCCAAAGGTGGCGTAAGACGTGGTAACGTTTCATGGCAATCAGATCCTAAATGGATTATCGGTATGCGCGGTTATGTTTACAACGTTTGGTTTATATCCCGATTCGGCTCGCATACAATGCGAACCCCAGGTTGTCAAAGAACGC
>CAYWWF010000129.1:0-6449 GCA_964461745.1 uncultured Oscillospiraceae bacterium
GAAGTTTCGCTTGTCTCCGGCCAAGTTTTCCGACTTTCGTCTTTGTCTCTCAGGAAAGGCAATTGCGTTTTGGAGAAAAGCGCATACCATTTTTCAGAGATCCGAGCTATTATATCATCATTATTATGCTATGAAAAGATGTTTTTCATAATTGATTTTTTTGAAACTTCATTTTTGTCGATTTGTTATTCTTTTGTCATTCACTTCCACAGTTTTTTGTGATAGGATATGAAGGCATTGTAGGATCGAGGACGCCCGCCGACTAGGCGCGAGACCACAGGAGGACGAATATGAAAGACACATTCGCCAACGAAAGAAAAACAACCTGGCGCCGCGTGACGTTTTGCCTTACGATTTGCCTCTGTACCTTGCTGCTCAGCCTTGCGGGCTGCGGAAAGCTCTCGTTTTCCGGCGACCCGGACTCTGCGTCCAGCCCCACGCCAAGCGACAATTTGACCTCATCGCCCGCGCCTGACAACGTAACACCGTCGGAAGCCCCCGGCGACAGCGATACGGAACAGCAGCAGGCACGCGAGCGCGTCGAGGTGCAGCAGAAGCTTTGGGAAGAGGAATACTACAACGACAACGATGTACTCGTGCTCACGACGAAATTTTCTATGCCGTCTTTGCGCGGCCAGGGGCAGCCCCGGATCGAGGAAAACTACGAGCATATTTTCCAGAGTCTTATGGATAAAATCCCGACGCTTGTCGAAGAGTCTAAGTCCATATGGGAGACGCAAGAAGAAACCGATTTCTATTCGCCTTACTATTTGGGACACGATTTTTCCGTTGAGTACAACGACAATTACCGTCTGAGCATCTTGCGTACCATTTCAGAGTATTATGGCGGCGCGCACGGTATGGCCACGATTTTTACCGACAACTTCGACTTGCGCACCGGCGAGCCCATTTCGTTTGAAGACATCTTTGTCGGCGGCCTGGAAGCCGGACGGGCGCGCATACTGCCCTACATACGGGAAGAGATCGCGAAAAACCCGGACGCCTACTACCCTGATGATCTGTTGGAAGACGGCACGAGTATGCTTGAGAAAGCCTTCACCGGAAAGCTGTTTGTCCTCACCCCCGACGGTATACGCGTGTATTTCCAGGCCTATGATATCGCGCCCTATGCATTTGGTATCCCGAGTTTTGACATCCCCTATTCGTATTTGGAGGACATATGGAAAATCAAGTAGAGGTTTCTAATCTCCCCCCCGCCTGCGGCGGGGGGGAGATTAGAAATCCTATTTCGTATTTGGGAGATACAAGTAGAGTTTACCCCCGCCACAGGCGGGGGTAAAAACGACAAGATCCCCTATTCGTATTTGGAGGATATATGGAAAACCAAGTAGAGCAAGCTATACTGGAGGCTTCCTTACCTCTGCCCACGTCGGAGGAAAAGAACAACAGTCGTACCACCTTTGTCAAAAACGCTACGGTCGAGGCCGTCATCGAGGGTTACAACAGTGAGGGTTCGGGTGTTTGTCATCTGGATGGCCGCGTCCTCTTTGTGCCCCACGCCGCACGTGGCGACCATGCCCGGCTGACCATCACACGTGTGACACGTTCCGGCCCCGTCTATGCGCACATTCAGAGCCTGCTCACACCGTCCGAGCACCGGACGGCGCCGCTTTGCTCGGCCTATCCGCGTTGCGGCGGCTGTGACTTCTGGCACATAAGCTACGAAGAAGAGCTCTTTGCCAAGGCGCAGCGTGTCCGGGACGCGCTGCACAAAATCGCGGGCTGTACCCTTCCGTTTTCGCTGCATCCGGCCTCTGACATCACCGGGTATCGCAACAAGGCGCTTTTTCCCGTACGCATGGGCAAGGAAGGCCCGGTGACGGGCTTTTTCCGTGCGCGAAGCCATGAGATTGTACCGACCGACACGTGTTTGCTTCAGTCCGAAGAGGCCAACCTCTGCGCGCGCATTCTCTGTGACTTCATGAAAGAGACGGGTCTCACGGCCTACGATGAGACAAGCGGTCAAGGGCTTGTGCGCCATCTCTGCGTGCGCACGGCGGAAGCGGATAACGACGGGAAGCGCGCCGTCTTGCTTGTACTTGTGACCACCGCGCCGCCGCCTGACGTGCCCCAGTTGGTACAGGCGTTTAAGACGGCACCGCTGAATCTTGCTGGCATTGTGAACATCGTAAACACCAGGCGCGACAATGTGATTTTTGACGGCCCAGCTTCTGTGCTGTACGGGGCGCCGTATCTGATTCAGACCTTGATGGGGCTCTCGTTCCAGGTCTCCGCGACGTCGTTTTTCCAGGTCAACACCCGACAGGCCGAAGTGCTTTACAGCATTGCCGCCGACTACGCCGAGGCCGAAAACCAAGTGCTCGTCGACCTCTGCTGCGGGACGGGCACTTCCACCTTCTGCATTGGACGCGGTGCGCGCCGTGCCGTGGGTGTGGAGATTGACGCACAAGCTGTGGAAGACGCGCAAAAGAGTGCCGAACGCTTTGGGACACCGCAGTTTACCTTCCTCTGTGGCGATGTGGCGCATGTCGTGGCGGAAGATGACGCCGGTCTTACCGCGGCGGATTCGACGGACAAGCTCCGGGTGCCGCGTTCCGATGTGGTCACGGTTGACCCACCCCGGCGCGGACTCACGCCCGAAACCATCGCCGCCATTGCGAGGCTTAGCCCCCGGCGCGTTGTCTACCTCTCCTGCGACCCGGCTACGCTCGCGCGCGACATGAAGGCGCTGGGTGACTTTGGTTACAAGCCGGTAAAACTCGCGGTTGTGGATTTGTTTCCACGCACGGCGAATGTCGAGACGGTGGCGCTGCTGGAAAAGTGATGGTGTTGGTGGCGCGCCATGACAAGGCCTAGGAGGCATTGGATATGGAATCAGTGGAAGTCAACATATCGTATGAGCCCAAAGAGATTAAAAGAGCAATATCTTTTTATCTTCTACACTTGAATAAGCTCAAAATATATGCGTTCATTGTCTATCCCATCGTGTTGGGTTTCATTGCTGTGTCATTGGTGTCTGTTACGTATGCGGCATTGGCACCGGTTTTTGCTTTGGGTGCCTGGATACTCTATTACATGTATTATCAGAGGCTAATTCAGGCTTATCTCCACTACTATAGCAAGCGGAAAGGTGCCACGTATCGCTTTGCAGGGGACAAAGTATATATCATCGGGGAAGAGGTTCAAAGCAAGTGTTTGTGGTCGGTTTTCAAAAGTGCCTATGAGATTCCCTCTGCATTTCTCTTGATCGATGAGAACAAATTCATCCATGTATTTTCCAAATTATGTTTTACCGACGCATTGAGTCAGGAGAGACTCCGTGCTCTCTTTGAAGCAAAGTATTCGGGGTTTCAGGTGTTTTAGGGCAAATAGACAGTATTGTTTTACGAATTGGAGCAAATCCTCTCCGTCCTCTCCGGCGTTATAGAATAGATTTCTATGTCGGCAACAGCAATACCACGGACATGCTGGAATTTCAAGACAACGGCGGCACCTTAACGTGAAGGGCGAGTGAGAAGAAACCCTGTTACAAACTGCGAGGGCGGTCACCATTTTTGATGGCGACCGCCCTTTTAGCTATGGTCGAGATTCATAAGGCCTCGCAGCGTTTTTCGCTGACGCCCCGCTCCAGGCCTCGCAGAGTTTTCTGCCTCAGGCAGAAAATAAAGTTCTATTGTTTTTCCGGGGATGCACTTCCCGGAAAAATTTCAACAAACCCTTTCTTTGTTGAAAATCTCAGTTTTCAACAAAGCTTACACGCCCCAGATGTATTTCGCGTACTGCGAGATGCTGCGGTCGGCGGCAAAGCCGCCCGAACGCGCAATGTTAATCAGAGAACTGCGGTTCCACGCAAGCGGATCCTGGTATTTCTGCGAAACACTCCACATCTCCTGGCAGTAGTCTTCGAAGTCCGAAAGCAAGTAGTAACTGTCGTGCAACATCAAAGACTGCGCGATGTCCTCATAGGTCACGCCGTCGTCAAAGCCGCGCGCGATGGTGTCGATCACACACTTGATGTCGAAGGAATTGTTGTAGAGCATCAGCGGTTGGTAGTTGCCATCATGACGCAGACGCTTGATTTGCTCGGCGCGCAGACCGAAGATGAAGATGTTTTCGTCTCCAACGGTCTGGGCCATTTCGACGTTCGCGCCGTCGAGTGTGCCGATGGTCAAGGCCCCATTGAGCATGAATTTCATGTTGCCGGTGCCCGAGGCCTCTTTGCCGGCCGTAGAAATCTGTTGGGACAGCTCCGCCGCCGGCATGAGCCGTTCGGCCAGAGAAACCCGGTAATCTTCGAGGAAGACCACCCGGATACGCCCGTCGAGGAATGGATCTTGGTTGATTCGGTCGGCCAAACTCGCAATCAACCGTATGATGCGTTTGGCCATGTGGTAACCCGTAGCGGCCTTCGCAGCAAAAAAGAAGGTGTGCGGCACGAGCGGCATTTGCGGGTTGTCGTGCAGCGTCTGATAGAGACTGATGATGTGCATGACGTTGAGCAATTGCCGTTTATACTCGTGCAGACGCTTGACATGCACATCGAAGATGCTTTCGGGGTCAACGGCAATGCCGGTCTTATGATAGACCAGATTGGCAAACTGAAGCTTGTTTTTGAGTTTGATTTGCGCCAAGCGCTCGAGTACGCTCTTGTCCTGCGTGAAACGCTCGAGGCGGTAGAGGTCGTACGGGCGCGTAAGGTAACTGTCACCGATGAGATCAGAGATCAGCCCGTGCAAATCGGGGTTGATTTGCGCCAGCCAGCGCCGGTGATCGACACCATTGGTGACATTGTAAAACTTCGACGGGGTAAGATGGTAGGCGTCACAGAAAATCTCATCCTTGAGGATTTTTGAGTGTAGCTCCGAGACGCCGTTGATCGCAAAACAGGCGCATACGCAGAGGTTGGCCATGCGCACGACGCCGTCCCAGATGATGGCCATGTTGCGCACTTGATCGAACGAATAGTGGTGTGACTTCAGATCCGCAATGTAGCGGTCGTTGATCGCGCAGAGAATCTGCCAGATGCGCGGCAGAAGCATTTCGATGAGCCCCTGTGACCAGCACTCCATGGCTTCGGAGAGCACCGTGTGGTTTGTATAGGCCACACACTGACTCACAATGGAGAAGGCATCGTCCCAATCCATGTGTTCTTCGTCGAGGAAGATGCGCATGAGCTCCGGGATGGCCAGCGCCGGATGGGTGTCGTTGATTTGAATCACATGATGGTGGTGGAAGTCACGCAGGTGACCATGTTCAGCCTTGTGCCTACGCACAATGGACTGAATTGTTGCCGAAACAAAGAAGTACTGCTGGCGCAGACGCAAAAGTTTGCCTTCAAAGTGGTTGTCCTCAGGATAGAGCACCTTCGCAATAACCTCGGCCATCGCGTTTTGCTCGACCGCGCGTAAGTACTCGCCGCGTGTAAACAGAGACATGTCAATCTGCTTCGGACTCTTTGCGTCCCAAAGCCGCAACGTATTGCGATGGTCGGTTTGAAAGCCCGAGATGACCATATCCATCGGCACGGCCAGCACCGCCGTGTAGTCCCGGTACTCGGGCACAAGGCGGCCGTCTTGTTCGATGAGCTCAACCGTGCCTCCGAATCGGATTTCCTCGGTCTCATCGGTGTGTGCAATCAGCCAGGCGTCACCAGAATCCAACCATGGGTCGGGCAGCTCGATCTGCTGACCCTCTACGATTTTCTGCTTAAATACACCATATTGATAACAAATCGAGTAGCCGGTAGCCGGGATGCCAAGTGTGGTCAGCGAGTCAAGATAGCAAGCCGCAAGCCGCCCCAAACCGCCGTTGCCAAGTCCCGGATCCTGTTCGGCCTCAAAGATGTCGTCGGGCCGGACATTCAAATCTTCCAGCACAGCCTTGAGATCGTCCAGCAGGCCGAGGTTAAACGCGTTCTTCATCAACGAGCGACCCAGCAAAAACTCCAGCGACAGGTAGTGTACCTCACGGTCACGATGCACACGAGCGGCGTGCGCCTCATGCTCTGACGCTCCAGGGAGGGCGCCGGGCCGGACAGCAGGATAGCCGTGCTGTCCGGGTGTTTGGGTATCAAAATGGCGCTTGGGACTGGGCTCGGATTCTCTAGAGAGGCGCTGTTCTTCCGTGACCTCACGGGGCTTGAACATCGCCTGGGCCATGCGGTCGCGAACCAAAAGGGCGCAAGCTTTAAAAATCAAATCCCGGGAAGCGTTATCCACATCCCGGCCAAAATGGCGGTGCAGCTTGCCCACGAGGGCTTCTTTGAGTGCGAGTTGCTCTTTCGTCAGAGACATATTGAATAAAGCTCCTTCTCCCAAATCATGACCGGCTTCCCGTAAAACACGTCAGAGACGGCGGGATGTAAAGCTCCGGTCACAATCGAATTCATCCGGCGGATCCAAGCGCGCGGGGCCCGCGCGAAGTCGGACGGCTGGAACGCAGCAAAGCCGGGGAAGGCCAAAAGGGTG
>CAYWWF010000130.1:0-6435 GCA_964461745.1 uncultured Oscillospiraceae bacterium
CCCCTCGTGTACCAATCCCGCGACTGGAACCACGGCGTGTTTGTCGGCTCGATCATGGGCAGTGAAGTCACCGCCGCCGCGCAGGGCCTCAAGGCCGGTGTGCGCCGCGATCCGATGGCTATGCTTCCGTTCTGCGGCTATCACATGGGCGACTATTTCGCGCATTGGATCGAGATGGGCAAGAAGATTCAAAACCCGCCGAAGATCTTCAATGTCAACTGGTTCCGCACCGACGACGAAGGCAACTTCATTTGGCCGGGCTACGGCGAAAATATGCGCGTGCTCGAGTGGATCATGAAGCGTTGCTTCGACGAAGTGGGCGCGGAAGACGCCGCCATCGGCTATCTGCCGAATCCCGACGACATTCTGCTCGACGGCATTGAGGATGAAGTCTCCCGTGAGACGCTGCGCGGACTGCTCAGCGTGGATCTCGAGACCTGGCGCGAAGAGGCCGAAGGCATCAGCGAGTTTTACGCCAAGTTTGGCGACAAGCTCCCGAAAGAACTGGTCGAGGAGCAAAAGAAGCTTGAACAGCGCCTGAAAGCGTAGATTCATAACAAGAACCCAAAGGGCCATGCTTCGTTGGAAGCATGGCCCTTTGGGTTCTTGTAAATGATGAATGATGAATGATAAATGATGAATGATAAATGTTGAATGTTGTTTGTTGAATGTATGGGGTTTTGTCAAACCATTGATTTTGCCTGGAGCGTCAGCTCTTCTTCATACGCCTCGATGTCTTCTTCCACATGGAAAGCCGGAACGGTTTTCTCAATCCGCAACGCCAGCACCATCATGTCGTCGCGGTCGCCGTGGCGGCGCAGCGCGGTTTTAAGCAGCTGAGCGCTGAGGTCTTTCGGAGAGGCACCGGGATCCTCCAACAATACTTTTTGCAACCACTCGTCTTCGCGCGCGTCAACAACGCCATCGGTGGTCAGCACCACGAGCGCACCGGGGGAGAGCTTGATCTTTGTGACATCCAGCGGCCGCAGGAGACCGCCCGTGTCCAATCCGGCCGGTAGGGACAGGTTGGTGATCCGGCTGACTTTTCGCCCTTGTTTGATATACGAAGGTGAGGCGCCAAACTTATAAAAAACGGTTTCTCCGGTCAATAGATCAAACTGGAGCAAATCCACCGTTGTAAAGCCCGTGCTTTCAGCCCCGCGTAAAACCAGCGTGGAATTGAGCGTGCGCAGCGCGGAGTCGGGCGCGATACCCGCCTCGAGGAAATGGCGCAACAAGGCGACGGAGCGTGTGGAGACAAAGGCCGCGTTTTGTCCGCTGCCCATGCCGTCGGAGAGGATCACATAGAGCTTGTCGTCGTCGCTTTTGAAGTAGGCCGCCGTGTCACCGCTGACGGATTGGCCGTTTTTCTGTTTCACCGCTACACCCACGATGCCAAGATAGGGCTCTTGCTCCCGAAACGTCAGGCGCTGGCCGAAGTCACCCGTTTCCAGCTTGCCCTCAATCAGCGGCACCCGAAGCAGTTTGCTCAGCGTACGGACGCAGGAAGGCATGTCTTCCTGCAGCAGCGCCAAGTTTTCCGCTTCAATTTCTACATGCAGCCGTTTGTGGCTGTTGCGGTATACCGACACGTGCGCTACGAGGCCTTGGGCGTGTAAAGATTTAGAGACCTGTGCCTCGGCTTTTGGGTCGAAGGTGAGACTCTCTTGCAGCTCTGCGGAAATCTGTTGCATGAGCTTTGCTATTTCAGCGTACTGATGGCAGAGCAGCAGACGGCTTTCGCGCAGCCGGGACTGAAACTGTTTTCGGTATAGAAGCGCGGTCAATTCTTCGTTGGCCACCGAGACGAACTTCTGAAAGTGAAGGCAGCGTCCGCAAAACGCGTCTGAGAAATCTCCTGCTTCAAGCCGTCCGGTCTTGAGCATAACGGTCGCGGCGTTTTTGAGCGCGTGATAGGTCGTGTGCGCATCACGATCCCAGCAGGCGTTCAAAAGCGCGCAGGTTTTGCAGACGCGGTCAGAGGTGCGGTCAAAGACCATGGCGATTTCGTTATCGCCTTTTTTGGAAAGTTGTGAAAAGGTGGAGAGGAGGGAGGCGTAAAGCTCTTTGAGAATTTCGGCGGAGGCCCCCAGTTTGACGCCCGCGCGCTCCCGCATACGGCGGGCCCGTGTCATCGCGGCACTGCCGGAAGTCGCGGCAAACGGCAGATAGGGCAGTGAACGCTCCGGTAGCAACATAAACACGACGGAGGCACAAAACGTCTCCAGCAGGATATTCAGACGCAGGGCAGAGTCCGGCATCCAGAGCACGGTGACGCCCGATGTGAGGACATACACAGCCGCACAGGCCAGCTTGCCCGCGCCGGAAAAGGTGCCGCCCATCAGACCTGAGAGGCCGAAGGCCATGCTGAAAAACGGTGTGCCACCGCTGAGGTCGAGCGCAAGCCCCATCGTGAGCCCGGCGGCGCTGCCAAGCCCCATACCACTGCGGTAGGAAAGCAGCATCACGACAAGGATGGCCGAAAAGCGCGCGACGGAGAGGCCACCGAACAGCGTCACGTTGGCCACACTCAGCAGCAGGCAGGCCAGCAGGATGAACAGGCTGATGAGCCGACGCACCGAGTACTGCGTGGGCATGTTTTCCTCTTTGGTGAGGTTTCTATGTAAGGCGATGTGGAAGAAGTACGCCGAACCGCTCATCAAAATGAGTTCCGCCGCAAACAGCAGCGTCCGGGTTGTCTCGAAGCCTTCCCCGGCGACAAAGACGATGCCGATGAAGCTGGCCGCGATGAAGGTCGAAAGGGGGACAAAATAGGAACGCTGTGAAAGCAGCGTATGTTGAAAGAGGATGAGCGCCGCGAAAATCAGTATCCCGATGGCCATGTATTTGAGCCCGTCGTAGATTTCCCAGAGGAACATGTAGCCCGACAGCGTCCCAAGAAGACCAAACCAACCCGCAACACCTGTGCCGCCCGCTGCCACATAGCCCACACCAAACGGCGCGTAAATCCCGAAGACACGTGCCTGGGAGAGGATGAAGCCCAAGAGAAAACGGAGAAAAAGAGCACCGGCGCGGTGTAAGACACCCGAGGGTATGGACTTGTCCATCACGGGCGCGGCGATTGCGCGCGCGGCAGTGCCGCCGGTTCCGGAAGCCAAGGGTAGGGGTGGGGGCGCAACCAGTTCAGGATTTGCCGCGCGCGGCTCTGGGCCTACAGTTGCGGAGATTGGACGCGAGTCCACAGGAGGCATAGGGGCGGCGTGGCGGGCGATCGACCGTGTGCCTCGCGGCCGGGGCTTACTCACGGACGGGATGACGTCCTCGGCGGTGTGGGGCGAGACGGTGGGCACTCTTTCGGGCTTCAAGGCTTGTCCTTCGGGCACCGTGCTTGTGCCTCTGGCTGTTCTCATATCCAGTCCTCCTGCGATGCGTCGGTCGGGAAGCGTTTCTCCAGGATTCGGGGAAAACGCCCCACCTTCCGCCGTAAAACCTAGTACTGGAATTATATGTCAACTACGCCGTCGAATGCGGTCGCACGAGCGTGCAGGATTTTGAAACAATATGGGTCAATCTGTGGGGAAATTGAGTTTGGTCGCGAACGCGCCCGGATGATTTGAATAAATAATAAATCGCCCCGTATTCGCGCACAGCGCAAACACAGGGCGGACAGACAATCGAAAAAGCCTACTAGAGTTTTCCGCCACGGAAAAAACTGATATTATTTTACGGTATAGCCACCGCGGATGAACACAGTGCAATTTGCCGTGCACTTAAAACCGCGGCCCTCGATGGTGGACAAGTAGAGGTGGCTCTTTTCGAGCGCCGCACCACCGGCCAGCGTGCTGCCCGTCGTCATGTCGATCAGGCCTGTGGCGCTGTCGGCAACACAGGTGGCGGCACCCACGCGCAGCAAAACTTCCGCGCCGATGTCCAAAGTGACCGTTTTGCCGCTTGCGACTTCAACTTTCTTCATGCCGTCGCTGACGCCGCCGGAAGAGCCCTGCTTGGCGATGATCTGCTCGGCTACGGCGTTTACAAACGCCTCGTCGTTGATGGAACCCGAACCCGTCATCAGTTCGGCGGCCTTACGTTGGAATTCGCCGAGCAGAGTTTGATATTGCTGGTTGAGCTGGTCGGAATACTCCTTGTTTTTTATTTGGACGGCCGCGTCGATTTTGTCGTTTAAGACAGGCATCAGCTCGTTTTGTATGTAGCTGACGGCGACAAGCGGATCATCCTTAGAACCGATCTCAGCTGCAACGGCCAGATATCCGGCAAACAGCATGGCCACGAGCAGGAAAGTAAAGACACCCAAAACCCATTTGTTTTGTAACACAATGACGCCTCCTATGTAAATTGGTGTTTCTGTTTTGTCCCCCTCTTCAACGGGAGACAAGGCAAACTTTTAAAACGTCGAGCGTCTCTAAAAACCGCGGTTTTTAGAGAAACTTATTCTATGTACCCTCGGAAAACCGCCGACGGCTTTCCGAGAGGGCTGCGCGCTCATCCGGACTACTGCATATTGCCCAGTCCAAAGCTCACAGCCAACGCGGAGTCGACTTCATGCATCAGCGACTCGTCTAGTTGCCCCATCTTTTCACGCAGCCGACGTTTGTCGATGGTTCGCACCTGTTCAAGCAGAACCACTGAGTCCCGAGAGAGACCAAATGAGCGCGCGGAGAGCTCAATATGCGTTGGTAGGCGCGCTTTGTTGATTTGGGATGTAATGGCAGCGGCGATGACGGTGGGGCTGTGCTTATTGCCCACGTTGTTTTGAACAATCAAAACCGGGCGCATGCCGCCTTGTTCGCTGCCCACCACCGGGCTCAGATCGGCGTAAAAGATGTCTCCGCGTCGTACCATGGTCGCGGGAGTCGAATCAACCTCCGGGCGTACCGAGAGGTTGGTGGTGATGCCCTTTCGCAAAGAAACATCCACCGCATACACACCTCACAAGAAAAATAGAAGTAACCCTATCTTTCCCAAAAGGTGGGGGAGATTATACACAGAGTCTGTTGAAAAATTGAGATTTTGGGGTAGAAATGATCAGTGAAACAACGGTTGCTCTAGGTTAAATGGCTGACAATGTGAGTCTGGCGACCGTTTCGAAAATATACGCGCGGCACGCGCCGCCCGACGGAAGAGAGCAATTCGTAAGAGATCGTGCCCGACAGTCCGGCCAGCTCTTCAACCGGGATGGCGTTGAGGGGCGCATCCGGCAACACACCAAACAACGTCACTTCATCGCCGGGGCGCACCGCGTCCAGATGGGAGACGTCGATCATCAGCATGTCCATACAGACCTGACCCAGGATGGGCGCGCGCTTGCCGTGAATCAGCACCGAAGCACGGTTGGAGAGAATCCGCGGGTAACCGTCGGCGTAACCAATGGAAACAACAGCGATGCGCATGGGTTGAGACGCCACGAAAGTACGTCCATAGCTCACGCTGGCTCCGCTTGGTATCTCCTTGACCTGCGAGACGACGGAACACAGACGCATAGCCGGACGCGGCAAAAACGGCATACGCATACCAGGCTCCGGCGTGTGGCCGTACAGCAAGAGACCGGCGCGCGCCATATTCAAGTGCGCCTGCGGATAGTGTACCACAGCGCCGGAATTTGCGCAATGAAAAATGAGTTCTCCGTCGGAAAGCGCTGACAAAGACTTGGTAATTTCAGCAAAATTCTCAACTTGCCGATGTGTTTCCGGGTCGTCGGGGCGCTCAGAACAGGGAAGGTGGGTAAAAACCCCCTCGATTTGAAGGCCCGGCAGAGAAAAAACCGGGCGCAGCGCGTGCAGCGTCTCCTCACCCTGCCAAATTTGACCCAGTCGGCCCATGCCGGTGTCGATTTTGAGATGGGCCTTGAGTGTCAGTCCGCTGCCTTTGGCGCAGGCGGAAAAAGCGCACGCCATCTCGGCGTCAAACAGCGTCTGCGTTAGGTGGTTTTCCGCGAGCGTCGCAAACAGTTCGGGCGGCGTATAGCCCAGGATCAGGATCGGCGTGGCGATGCCCGCGCGGCGCAGTTCCATCCCCTCGTCCAGACCCGCCACACCGAGGTAGTCCACCTGAAGTTCCGCGAGCAAGCCGGAGACTGTGACGGCGCCATGGCCATAGGCGTCGGCCTTGACCGCCGCGAGCATCCGCCCGCGCGGCGGCAGCAGCGCCCGGAGGTTTTGATAGTTTTCCTCTATGGCGGACAGCGAAACTTCCGCCCAGGTGCGCGCAAAGAACATACTATTCGGCCCCTCCTTCGGGCATGCCATCGGGGGTGCCGGGCGCATCCTCAGCTTCGGACGCTCCATTGGGCACACCCAAAGAAAAGAGTTCAAAGTTCACGGTGATGACGCGTCGGCCATCCGCAAAAGACTCTGCCTTCACGGGGTAGTAGTTGTCGGGATTCACCCAGAGATGGTAGAGGATCTCCACCTCGCCCACAGTGGTCTTGTAACTCAGATGCAACACGCTTTCCCC
>CAYWWF010000131.1:0-6430 GCA_964461745.1 uncultured Oscillospiraceae bacterium
TCTCCGTCTTTGTGACCATGTTTATCGTTGGTTTCTTTTAAGTCATTGATGTCCATCTGCATGATGTAACAAGTCTGCTTTTTATTGATTTGCGAAAGCGCGTGCGAATACATGGAGCGGTTATAAATACCTGTGAGCGGATCTACGGTAAATCGGTGTATGGTCAAGAAAAGATAGTAGAACGTCAACCCCACACCGATACAGCCCCAGGCAAGGAAACGAAAACCCATGATGATCTCCAGTGACATACTGCCGATTAAAATTACAATGATGGACGAGACAAAAATACGTTCTTTTCGTTTCATACGCCAATGCAGAGAGACAGGTTCAACCATCAGCAGTATAATATATATCACGGAAACAATAAAAGGAATGAAGAAAAAGATGCCGCGTGAATACTTACTTTTCTCCGTGATATAGAATACAATATGCGGTTGGAACATACTGACAAAACAGATGGCGATGTTGAAGATGAGGGGAAGATAGTAGATATATCCTCGTTTTTTTGGTGTAAATATTCTTTGCAGCAAGATAGGGACGACCGGACCGGTCGCAAAATTCAGAAAAGAAGTCATACGCCGAAAAACGTACGCGTAAGTCATAGCCGATTCGGCAAAGACATAATCCAGTGAAACCGCAACCAACAAACCCAGGTTTAAGAGCGCGGCCAATGTGAATACTTTGCGCTGACGGGTGTCAAATAAGGGGTTTGTTATGGAAAAATATAGAAGGAAAAGCTGCCCCACCAGAGGAACAAAATTCGAAGCGATGATCAGATTCATTACCATGACTGATGCTCCTAACTTGCCGGGGATAATTAGGGGAAAATATAATTTTAGCCCAATTTATGCCGGAGGGGTTAAGAAAACATCCATTTTGAACCATGAACTGGTATAGAAGCATGGTTTTCATTATAGCGATAGCAATGTATTTTGGCAAGGGAAAACCAAAAATTAAGATAAAAAAAGCGCGAAGAATGAAAGAATATGGAAAATAAATTTCTGTTGAGACAAAAACAAGAGAACACTTGACAAATGGACATTCTATGCGTTATGATAGGCCTTGGTCACGGCGGGAGATTGACGATGGCGTATTCCAGTTTTTATGGACGCTTAGCTCAGCTGGTAGAGCATCCGCTTGACGTGCGGATGGTCAGCGGTTCGATTCCGTTAGCGTCCACCATAGAGGTCCCTACGGCCCCAATGGCTGTAGGGATTTTCTTTATGAACGGTTGTATAAAGGCAACACCGCGCAATTGCGCGGTGTTGCCTGAAATCTTCCGGCATACATACAATTTTGTACTTTATTGCGCCATCTCCATCGACAGTTTTCATCTGCGTTCGACACACGGAAATTGGATAGAGGAAGGGTGACACCCCCCATGAAAGAGAAAGTCATTGTCTTGGACTTCGGAGGACCGTTTGGTCAAATCGTTGCGCGGCGCGTTCGGGCTTCCTGCGTGTACTGTGAAGTGTGGCCGTATACCCGCAAGATAGAACAGGACGGCACCATCAAGGGCATCGTTTTGTCCGGTGGTGCCACCAGCATCAACGCGGTGGACGCGCCTTTGTGTGCGCCCGATGTTCTGAATATGGGTATCCCTGTTCTCGGCATTGCTTACGGGATGCATGTCTTGACCAAATTGCTGGGCGGACGTATAGAGGCCATAGAGGGTGCTACCGAGCAAACGCTCACGATCAAAAAGGCAACGCCGCTGTTTGAGGACGTGGAGGCCGAAATCAGTGTGTTTATGAACCATGTCGACGGTGTGGCCCAGCCGCCCGAAGGCTTCGCCTCTACGGCCAGTGCACTCGCATGTCCTGTGGCGGCGATGGAAAACAAAAGCCGCGGGCTCTATGGATTTCAATTTCACCCCGAGGCGCCGCAGACGCATCAAGGTACCGCGATGCTCGAAAACTTCCTGTTTA
Source organism: uncultured Oscillospiraceae bacterium (assembly GCA_964461745.1). Taxonomy (GTDB): domain Bacteria; phylum Bacillota; class Clostridia; order Oscillospirales; family UBA929; genus JAVBPF01. Next base: position 1,929 of record CAYWWF010000131.1, read on the forward strand.
AAGTCTGTGGTTGTACGGGCGATTACCGACCGGAAAATCAAATCGATCTGATGTTGCAGGCCATCCGCGAGACGGTCGGCGATGGGAAGATGGTTTCTGGCTTGTCCGGTGGTGTAGACTCATCTGTTTGCAGCGTGTTGGCCAACCGCGCGCTTGGCGATCGTTTGACCTGTGTGTTTGTAGACCACGGTGTGTTGCGGAAACATGAAGTGGAGCAGGTGTTGGCTGTATACCGTGACCTGGGCTTGTCCGTTGTCCATGTCGACGCCTCCGAGCGCTTTTTGCGCCGTCTGAAAGGCGTTGTAGATCCCGAAACAAAGCGGAAAATCATTGGCGAGGAATTCATCCGTGTGTTTGAGGAAGAGGCGCAGAAAATTGGGGCCGACTTCCTTTTGCAAGGCACGATCTATCCTGACCGCATCGAAAGCGGACAGGGTTCTGCTTTGGTCAAGAGCCACCACAATGTCGGCGGTCTGCCGGAGGACTCCATGTTCCCCACCGAGCGCATCGTGGAGCCGCTGGCGGATTTCTTCAAAGATGAAGTGCGTGTGCTGGGTAAAGCCTTAGGCATCCCGCATGACATGCTCTGGCGCCACCCGTTCCCGGGCCCGGGTTTGGCTGTGCGCATTCTCGGCGAAGTCACCCGTGAGCGGGCCGATTTGTTGCGCGAATGTGACGCTATATTTATGGAGGAACTGCGCGCCGCCGGTCTATATGACGCGGTCTGGCAAGGCTTTGCGATCTTAACGGGTTTGCGCACCGTAGGCGTGATGGGTGACAAACGCACCTATGGAGAGTGCGTGGCGTTGCGAGCCGTACTGAGTACGGATGCCATGGCCGTTGAAGTGGCGCAACTTCCTTATGAATTGCTGGATACCGTCATGCGGCGCATCACGCATGAAGTGGAAGGTGTCAACCGTGTGGTGTATGATATTACGAGTAAACCGCCGGGAACGATTGAGTGGGAGTAATTAACGATGCGCCAAAAAGCCTGTTTTTATGCGGGTTTTTGGAGTGCTGATACGAAAGGGACCAACTGGTGTCAAAAATCAGTTGGCCCCTTTTTTGATATCGAAAATTCCCGGAACAGAGAAATAACTTCAAAGTCCTCATAAACAAGAACGCTGCCCAAGCTACGCAAGTCTATTACATAACCAACAAAGTCAAATGAGAACAAATGCTCTCATCGCTGTCCGTTTTGAGATGCTGCCCGTAAATGCTTATGAGGAAATATTAGATATATAACACATATTATGTAAGTAAGAAATAAAAATGAAAGAAATAGAAAAATATCTCGCACATAATCTGCGCATTCTCGATATTGATAGAATAACAAAGATCGATACAATCGTTGTAATAGGTTGCCTCTTTCTTGAAAATATTCTTTTTTGTAGGACGCCGGATTTAATGCGAGTTTTTCTCATAGATCGGAGATAAATTTCTCTCCAAAGAGACAATTGGTTACCGGTCGCCTTGCCAATACGGAGAAATCAACGTTTCCACAACATGTCCAGCCATCATAAGTCCGGCGCAGGCCGGGAGCCAAGGCACACTGGCGGGGACGCTGCGCCGCCCGGGTGGTGGGGCTTCCAGAGACAGCGGAGCCACAGCTTTCTCCGAGCTCCATAGTACGGTATGATGTAAAACGCCGCGCTGGCGCAACTCTTTGCGTATCACTCGCGCCAAGTGACAATCCCTGGCATTGGAAATATCCCCAATTTGAAGACGGCTGGGGTCGATTTTATTCCCAATTCCGAGAGCTGAGATCAAAGAAATGCCTTTTTCTTGCGCGGTAACGATCAAATCGAGCTTATGTGTGACTTGGTCTATGGCATCGATAACATAGTCATAGGGTTCGCTCCAAAAAGCGACCTTGGTTTCTTGATCATACGCCAAATTTATGGCTGTGACTTGAATGCTGGGAAAAACGTCTAAAACGCGCGCGCGCATGACGTCCGCCTTGTACATTCCCACGGTAGAATGCGTTGCACAGAGTTGGCGGTTGATGTTGGTTTGATTGACCCGATCGGGGTCCATCAAAGTGAGATGTCCTACACCCGCGCGCGCCAAAGCCTCAGCCGCCCAGCTCCCTACGCCGCCAAGCCCAACAACAGCCACATGGGACTTCAAAAGCTGTCGTCCGGCGTCTACGCCCCAGAGCATCGTATTGCGCAAAAAAACCGTCTCTACCGGATCGTTTGTGCCCAGTGTTTGCGCCTGATCGAAACGTTCGGGGGTGTCCGGCTTCATATGGATGAGCCTCCTTAATAAAAAGAAACAAGATACATGAAAAAGAGGCGCTACCGCGCCTCTCGTAAGCTTTGACTGAAAAAAACACCCCACTTTGGCCGTGCGAACCCAGATATAACCTGCACGCGTCCGCAGGTGGGTTGCCTCTCCACCGCTACATTGCTTCCAACGTCCAACGCAAAAGCGTCGGGAGGCCTGCAAAACACGGCGGAAGTCCGGCATCCCTAAGTGTTAATGTGGGTTTAAATAGGCCCGTCACGAACCAAGCAGGGAGCTTTTCCACTCATTTACCTGAATTCAGAATAACACAAATTCTAAAAAATATCAAGGGCAACAGATAAAATTCCAAAAAACTGAAAAGCCAAAAAGCGAATAGACGTTACGCCTCTTCCTCGTCGTCAGCGTCTGTTTCTTCGTCTCCGTCTTCAGAAAGACGTTTCATGAACTCTTCATAGACCTCGCTGGCTTCTTTTTCGTCCTCAAGGCTCACCAAGATCTCTTCGCCATCTTCCTCTTCGACTTTGAGGATGATGAAGTCCACTTCGTCCTCATCCTCTGACAAATCAGCCGGAATGAAGGCCATATACGTATTCTCGTTGTACTCGAGCGTGTCCAGATGTTCCAGTTCGATTTCTTGTCCCTCTTCATCGGTCAGGGAGATAATATCGCCGCCGAATTCGCCGCTCATAACGTATGATGCTCCTCTCTGATAATTCAAATTATTACGCATGCCATGAATGTAGGAATGGGTTTATACCTTTTCCTGGCCGGAGACGAGGAAAAGAACGCAATCGTCCCTATATTTAAGTGCAAGTGTAATAAACTATATACAGCATATCGCGTCTGTACGGCGAAAGCAAGCTTTTTTTCTCGAATGGAGTCGCTGCGTTTACGATCCGTAGTCTTCGAGCATGGCCAACATGTTTTCCCAGCCGATGACACGCACGCCTTGCGAAAGACTCTGTGCGTCACTGCGGCGCAAGGTCGCGGTGTTTATGTCCGTGATATGCAGAGGAATGTCCATATTGGGAAACTGATAGATTACCAGCAGACCGTTTTCTTCTTTGAACAAATACTCTTCAATCCCCGCGCTGCTGAGTCTGTCTGCATAAATAGGCTCGCTCTGGGCGGATACCGGTGCGACAGCTTCATCCATTCGTGGGGGTGCCTCTTGACGACCGGTCGGCCAAATGAAAATCAGCCAGCTCAAACAGAGGGCAGTGATCACAGTACAGACGCCAGTCAGGGCCAATTTCAGCCAAGTTTTCATAGCGGCATACTCCTTTCCGCTGATATTCTACCCAAAAATGTAAGTATTATACAGAAACATCCTAAAAATACCTGAGACTGCAAGGATTCAGGGGCCGGTCAGTTTGGCGGACACTTGTCAGGTATGTCTGTCTGTGATATGATTTGAACGTGAAAGATCAGGGTCCCCGTGTAAATTGCGCAGGGGATCTACCCAATCCTCGGCGTAATCGGGCGCACAGATCCGAACGGCGAATCAAGTGTGGGGTGTGTTTTGAACATTGGCCCTGTCGAAATTCCGACACAACTGAGTCTGGCACCCATGGCCGGCGTTACGGACCGCGCGTTTCGCGCCGTCTGCCGCCGTATGGCCCCTCTGTATACCACGACGGAGATGGTCAGCGCCAAAGCGCTGGTCTTTGGCGACAAAAAGACACCGCAACTGCTCTCACTGTCCACCGATGAGCATCCGGCCGCCGTGCAAATCTTCGGCCACGACCCCGACTGTATGGCCGAGGCGGCTGAGATGGCCGTGGCGCTTTCTGGTGCGGATGTGCTGGACATCAACATGGGTTGCCCCACGCCCAAGATTGTATCTTCCGGGGACGGTTGCGCGCTGATGAAGGATTTGCCGCAGGCACAGCGGATCCTCAAAGCCGTTGTGCGCCGCTGTCCCGTGCCGGTGACGGTCAAATGCCGCAGTGGTTGGGATCGCGGGCAAATCAACGCGGTTGAGTTTGCCCGGATGGCCGAAGATGCGGGTGTTCAGGCCATCTGTGTCCATGGCCGCACAAAAACGCAGATGTACGCCGGACACGCCGATTGGGACGTTGTCGCCCGGGTTAAGCAGGCCGTCTCGATCCCTGTCGTTGTAAACGGTGACATATTTTCCGCGCGCGATATGATACGCGCGCTGACGCTGACCGGGGCGGACATGGTGATGGTAGGCCGGGCGTCGTTTGGAAATCCGTGGGTATTCGCCGAGATGACGGCTGTGCTCAACG
>CAYWWF010000132.1:0-3939 GCA_964461745.1 uncultured Oscillospiraceae bacterium
AACTCATTTGAAAAATTGAGATTTTTCAAATGAAATGGTCAGTGGAAATTTTTCCGAAAAATGAATTTCCGGAAAAACAATGGAATTTACGGGAGAAAAGCTGTGGAGTTTTTGATCATTCAACAGACCACTTCTAAAACGATCGTCATCAAAAGCTTTCGGATGTATCATAGTCTTCGGGGTCAAGGCCGAAATTTTGCGCGATCTGGGACAGTTGCGCCTTGGCACCGGCGTCCACCGTGCCGCTCTCGGTCTCGATCAAACAGCCGCCGTAACCGACGGTGGGGTCGTTGATGACTGTGGCCGAGATGCTGCCGTTTTGTGTATGCAGCGTAACCTCCCGGGCTTTAAAGAAGCGCACGTACTCGCTGGGGTTGACGCGCAATACAACTTGGTTTTCCGCCTTGACACTGCTGAGTGCCTGCTTAAGCATGGAGACGAAGGCAGCGTTGTTCTGCTCAAGCTCTAGCCCCAAAATTTTATCGGCGGTGTCGATGGCCAGACGCAGAATCTGGGTTTCCACTGCGTCGAGCATCTTGTCGCGCTCTTCTTTGGCCTGCGCTAGCAACGTGTCAACCTCTTTCTGCGCCTGCTCCAACAGGGCGGTGACCTCTTCCTCGGCTTTCTTCAGTCCCAATTGATAGGCCTCGTCGTGCACCGATTGGCGCATACGGCGGATGTCTTCTTCGGCCTGCTTGTAGATTTCCGTGGCCTCCGCGCGCGCCTCCTGCAACATTAAGGAGACTTCTTCCTGCGCGGTGTTGATGAGCTCTTCGTACGCCTGACGGATATCGGCCTCCCGCGAAGTTTGCGTTTCGGGCGGCGGAGTCTCGGGTGGGGCCGCTTCTGCGATGGGTGGCGGGATGGGCGTCTCCTCGACAGTGGTTGCGGGCGTTGAAAGACGCGTGAGTAGGCGGGTGTGCTCCGCTTTGATGACCCTAAGCAATGATCTCATCCTCCGATCCGCGGCTGACGATGATCTCGCCGGCGTCCTGCAGCTTACGGATGATGTTGACGATCTTCTGCTGCGCGTCTTCGACGTCACGCACACGCACGGGGCCCATGTATTCCATGTCTTCCTTGATCATGTCCTGCAAACGCTTGGACATGTTCTCGAAGATCACGCGGCCGACATCGGGGCTCGTATTCTTGAGCGCGACGGTAAGGTCGCTGTTGTCCACATCTTTGAGCACACGTTGAATCGCGCGGCGGTCCAGCTTGACAATGTCTTCGAAGACGAACATCTTACGGCGGATCTCATCCACAAGCTCACTGTTGGTGATTTCGAGCGCTTCGAGGACGTGCCGTTCGGTACCACGGTCGGTGGCGTTCAAGATATCGACGGTGGACTGAATGCCGCCAACCACGGTGAAGTCTTCGGCGCCCATCGACGAGAGCTTGCGATCCAATATCCGCTCGATTTCATGCACATACTCGGGGGAGGTACGATCCATCGTCGCGATACAAGTGATGACCGCGGTCTGTTTCTCCAGCGGGAGCTTCGCGAGTATCGCTGCCGACATGGTGGGTTCCAGATAAGACATGATCAGCGCGATGGTCTGCGGATGTTCGTTTTGTATGAAACTCAAAAGCTGGTTCGGGTCGGCCCGGCGCACAAAGTCGAAAGGCCGGACTTGCAGGGAGGAGGTCAAGCGGCTGATGAGCGCAAGCGCTCGATCCGGCCCGATGGCTTTTTCGAGGATCTCCCGGGCGTAGTCGATGCCGCCCTCAGAGATGTAATTCTGCGCAAGACAGCTGTCATAAAACTCGTTGATGACGGCTTCTTTGGTTTCAGCATCCACGCGGCGCACATTTGTGATGTCCAGCGTAATCTGTTCGATCTCATCGTCGCGCAGATGCTTAAAGATTTTGGCCGAATAGTCCCGCCCGAGTGCAATCAGGAGTATGGCCACTTTCTCTTTTCCGGTGAGTTCTGCTGTTTTTGTCACTGCCATATCGCCGAACCTCTCTTATGTCAGATCCTGGTCATCTGGTCAACCGAAATTGTCGGAAAGGGTATGGTGCTTCTGCATCCTTGCTTGAAACACGGATCATAAAAACATCCGAAAGGAAGAGAAGTGCGACGCGCCAAGCGCCGGGGGCTGAAACAAGGTTCCTTAGCGCGCGCGCTTCGGATCCTCGTTGATCCAGGCGCGCAAGATACTGGCCACAGCCTCGGGATTCTTCTCGGTAAACTCCTCCACACGCTGCCGCGCCGGCGACTTGACCACGGTGATCTCTTCGTTGCCGGGGTCGGTCGCCAAGGCCATGAGTTCCTGAAGTTCGGCGTCTTCCCCGCTCTGTTCGATCTGCTCAAGCACGTCTTCGGCCACTTCGCTTTCCACCTTCGGGTTGAAGAATCTGAAGATACGGTAGAAGATTAAAATGACGCACACACCGATGACGAGATACAGCGCGATGATCTTGATGAGGTTATACAGTTCCGCCTTGCTGCGCGCATCCTCGTAGCTCTTCATGAGCTCTTCGTTGGCCGCGGCACCGTCAAACTTCTGGAAGGCTACGGCAATGCGGTCATATTCGGCTTTGTCAAGGCCTACGGCGCAGGCGACAAGGTTTTGCACCGCTTCGGCGGAGTTGTTGTCGGCGCTGAGTTTGTCCGTGTTGATGACCACGGAAAAGCTGAGATCCGAAATGGTACCGCGCGCGTGCTGGATTTTATCGAGTGTTTGGTTGACTTCGTAGTTGATTTCCTGAGAGACACGGCTGTAGTCGCTGAGGTTGGACGTGTCCACTTCCGGGTAAGTCGGGGCGCCGCCGTTGTCGTCGATGCCCGGTACGCCGCCGGTGGTGGCCGTACCCTTCGCTTTTTCCGAAATGGTACGCAAGCTCAGCTCAATGCCTTTGTCGTCAATGACCGGCGTAAAGACGACAGATTCCGTGCTGTGGTTGTCAAAATTCAAACCGACGGCACCGGTTACACGCACATTGTCCGCGCCGAAGACAGGGACAAGGATGGACATAATGTTCTGCACGAAATCATCTCGGACGGCCAATTCCATCTGATGGTTGTTTTCCATCATGTCCAGGTCTTCAATTTCCCGACGATTGAGCCGACGCAGACTCTGGTCGGTGATAAAAACGTTCTCGGCCAAGAGGCCTTCCACGCTGTGAGAGACCAAAGACTCAATGACGGAGACGTTTTCCTGGGACAAGGAGATAGAGGGATCCAAGGTAAGCATAACGGAAGCGGTGGTTGGTACAACCTGGGCGGAGGTGTACGCCGAGCGGTTGTCCTGCTGGGCGATCATGACCTTCGCGTCCAGAATGCCGGGCACAGAACGCAGATCTACACTGAGTCGGTCCTGTGTATCAAACAGCGCGTACATTCTTTTCTCATATTCTGTTGTGCCGAACCCTGAGCCTCGGGCAAACAGTTCATAGGTAAAGCCGGATTTGTTGAAGCCCTGACGCGCCATTTCCATCTGCAACTCGCTGACCTGTTCTTGCGGCACCAGAATGGTGCTCGGGCCATCCGTCTGGGTTGGTATACCCATGGCTTGCAGCGAAGCGAGCATCTCACCTGCTGTTGCGGGGTCGAGATTCCGGGCCATGACCGCATATTTTGTCCGGGTCAAAGCAGATACGGCCACAATGATAACGATAAGGGCCACACCCGTTATGGTAAAAAAACGGAGGCGGTCCTTTTTTGATGTCCGGTTCCACAAATCTGTGAGGGCCGTTTTCAGCCTATCCAGTATCCCTTTCACAAGCAACCCAACCTTTTCGTAATCGATGAAAAACCTTGTTTTTCATCGAAAAGGACGAAGACTCGAACAAGGAAACCCTTGCGACGAAGTGGATTCGCCTTCAGGGCCGTTCCATTGCGAGGCCGCTTAGGACGGATTCATACTTTGCAAATCCGTGTTTCCCGCGGCCTGGAAGTCCGTTGCGCTAGACTTGCATTCTCATGACTTCCTG
>CAYWWF010000132.1:4039-6403 GCA_964461745.1 uncultured Oscillospiraceae bacterium
GTTTCCCGCGGCCTGGAAGTCCGTTGCGCTAGACTTGCATTCTCATGACTTCCTGGTAGGCTTCAATCATTTTATTGCGTACAGCCAGGGTGAGGCTCAGCGCGATCTCGGCTTTTTGGGCGGCGATTGTAGCGTTATGGAGATCGGTGTTGCCACCGGTGATGGCGCTGATCGTTGAGGCCTTATCCTGCATGTCGGTCTGGATGATGTCGGCAAACGCGTCTTTGAGCATTTGGCCGAAATTTGCACCGCCGTCCGGTTTGGTGGCCGGCGTGGTCAACGAAGAGGGAATGGAACTTCGAATCGCGGGTATAACACGCTGTATTTCCATGGTGCTAAACCTCCTCTGTAGGCGCTGTTCAGAATATTCAACAGGTTTTGTTGAATATTCTGAACAGGTCAGGCGAAGTTTTTTCGGGAACACGAATTCCCGAAAAAACAATGGGATTTATAGAAGAACAATTGTTGGAGTGTTGATGTCAGGGGGCAAACTGTTATCCGCGGCCGATTTGCAGCGCGCGGCTGGCCATGGCTTTGAAGTTGTTGATGACCGTGATGTTGGCTTCGTACGAGCGCGTGGCCGAGATCATATCAACCACTTCCCGTTCCAGGTCAACGTTGGGCATACGGACGAAACCGTCAGCCTGCGCGTCGGGATGGGTGGGGTCGTAGACAAGTTTAAATGGTGTGGGATCTTCCCGCGTAGCCGTGATGCGCACACCACCGGCGATGCTCTGCTCGGAGCGCTTGAGAAGATCGGCAAACGATGAACCCGGTTGCCGGGTCTCCATAACCACATATTTGCGGCGATACGGGCCGCCTTCCGCCGTGCGCGTGGTGGTGGCGTTGGCCACGTTTTCTCCGATGATGTCCATACGGTAACGCTGCGCGGTAAGCGCAGAGGCGCTGATGTCCATGGAACGGAAGAAGTTCATAGGAGTACCTCCTCGGTATGAGTCCCTCTAAAAACTGAGGTTTTTAGAGGGAAGGGAATAATGATGTTGTTGCGGCGGAATAAATCCGCCTTCACAACGATTGGATCGCGAGGGTTTTTAGAGACGCTCGTATGTTGGCGATACCGTAGTCCAACCGCGAGGTGTACCCTTACTTACCTTCACGGATGGCCATCTTAATGCGGGCCAGCTCCGCGTTGAGCTTCGTTGTGAGTAAGTCATACTGAATTGTATTCTTGGCGAGGTTGGTCATTTGCTGATCCGGATCGACGTTGTTGCCGTCCATGCGCATGGTATAGTGGTCGTCCGTTACGACCGACGCGGTGATGCTCGAAGGATCCTCATAGCCTTCAAAGACAATGTGCCGCTCATTTGTGCGGAAGTTTTGAAAGCCACTTTGTTGGTTGTCGATGGCCGAGCGCAAGGCCTCCTCAAAGACCACCCGTTTGCTTTTATAATTGGGGGTGTCGGCGTTGGCCATGTTTTGGGCGATTGTCTGTTGCCGTAAGCTGGAGGCGTCCAGGCTACGTTCCAGAAGATTCACTTGGCTGAAGAGTTTCGTAAACACTCACAGACACCTTCTCTCCAAGGTTATGCTTAGGGATAAAGCGGAAACAATCACACATGGTGGTATTTTACATGGATCAAAGGAAGATTATCAGAAAAAAAGAAGTGGATCCTTGGAAACAAAGGATGTTCATACCAAAAGTGGCAGGAAAATCATCAAGCATTTCCATAAATGGAAGGAATCCACTTGCGCACAAATACCGTGGACAAGTCCAATCACGGGAAGCGGGCAGCTTTGTATTAGATGAATTGATTGGCGCCCAATAGGTTGGGATATCCCGCCTCCGTGAGGTAGGTCGAGATCCGCTGGATATAAAGTTGGGTTTCCTGCGGGAGTTTGGCAAACTGCTCAGGGTCGCTCACGTCCGTGATTCCACGCTTGCTGAGGCCGTTCGGACCGCAGTTGTAGGCCGCCAAAGCCGTTTTGATATCGCCGCCGTAACGGATGATCTGCGCCAGCAAGTAACGGACACCACCGTCGATGTTTTGTTCAGGGTCAAATACGTTGCTGACGCCGAGGCCCATTGCGGTGGCCGGCATGAGCTGCATGAGTCCGCTGGCCCCCTGCGAAGAAACACTGTTGGGGTCGTAGTTGGACTCGGCGCGGATCACGGCGCTGATCAGTGCCGGGCTCAAACCATAGCGTTGCGCGACTTGGGAGATCAGATCGCTGTAGTTTCCGGCTTTGCCTGTCGCATATGTTGTATCCGTTCCGAGTGAGGACAAAGACGCGCCGCTGAGGACGTTTATCAGGTTTTGCGCAAATCGGACGGAGGCATCGGAAGATGTGGCAGAAGAAAGAGCCGGGTCAGCCTCGGTCTTGTTCGCTGCGCTCAGCGAAGCA
>CAYWWF010000133.1:0-6117 GCA_964461745.1 uncultured Oscillospiraceae bacterium
GGGGCACACGGAAGGTCACCGTTTGCCCCTGAAGCAAGCGAAGCGCGCCGTCGGCTCTGGCGCCGTCGACACGCACTTGCTTTTTTCGGATCGCCTTTTGAATCAATGCGGGTGAGCAAGCGGGCTCTACCTTGTGTAAGAAGCGATCAAGCCGCTGCCCGGCGTCGTTTTCACCGACCAAATAGCTTTTCATAGCTTGCCCGCATGGTACATAAGACAGGTCAGCGCGACAATCGGCGCGGTTTCACAGCGCAGAATGCGCGGGCCCAGAGAGACAATGTGCAAACCAAAAGCTTGGGCCAGAAACACCTCGTCGGTTTCAAAGCCGCCCTCGGGCCCGGTGACGACTGCGCAGGAACCATACAGCCGAGAGGAGAGCGCCTCTTTGATGGGCATGTTGGCCTCTTCAAAGCAAAACAGCGGCATGTCGGTATGAATCGCGCGTTTGAGCACATCGCCAAACGGGATTACGTCTTCCACGACCGGGACTATGCCGCGGCCACACTGCTTGGCCGCTTCGAGCGCAAGTCGGTTCCAGCGGGCCAAACGGCTGTCGCCGGTGTGATCCCACTTGGGGACACAGCGCTTGGAGGAAAACGGGATGATCCCCGTGACACCGAGCTCAACGGCCTTTTGAATCACACTTTCAAATTTATCGCCCTTTGGCACGGCGACATATAAGTACGTCTTGAGATCCGTCTCGCCACGGCTTTTCCGACCCTGGGAGACTTGGACTTCGACTTCGCGCGGCGATTGAGAGACAATGACACCGTCGTATTCAGTCTCTTGCCCGTCGCAAATGGTGACATGGTCGCCGGCCCGCAGTCGAAGGACACGGGCGGCGTGTTCGGCGTCTTCGCCGGTGATAAAAGCGCGTTTGTCGGACACAGGGGTAAAAAAGCGCGGCGTGGACATAGCGGTTGACTCCTTATTTCACGTGTTTCATAGCCAGTTTGTTCGAGACATAGCGGTCGAAGATGAGGATTTTAATTGTGGCCAAGATCGGAATGCCAAGGAAAATGCCCATGATCCCGGCGATGTCGCCGCCGACGCTGATGGCGATGATGGTCAGCAGCGGGCTGATGCCCACGGCGTCGCCCAAAATCTTCGGGCCGATGTAGGACGCGTCCAAAAGCTGCACGGACACGGTGATGATCAGCGCGTAGAGCGCGTGCAGCGGCGAGAAAAACAGCATGATAAGGATGATGATGCCCGAGCCGATGATGGGCCCGAAGTAGGGGATCATGTTGAACAGGAACGTGATGGCCATCAGGAAGGGCGTGAGCTCGAGGCCGAAGATTGTGAAGAGCACAAAGCTGATGGCCGCGATGATCAGCGAATCCACAAATTTGCCGACGATGAAGCGGGAAAAAATCTGGTTGGCGTCCCGCAGGAATTTCAGTGTGCGATCGGCCTTGTCGGTCTTCATAAACGCGTACATCATCCGGCGCGCGCTGGTCAAAAGCATATCTTTTTGCAGCAGCGCGTAAATCGAGACGAGCAAGCCGAAAGAGATGTTCAAAAGTGTGCGTCCCGCCGAAAGCACGGCCGGTAAGAGCGTAGAGACATTGAGCAGGCCCGATGCCCAGTTTGAGAGCTGATCGGTTACGTTTTCCAAGAAGGAGTTCATCGAAGCCGTCGCGTCGGGGCCCAATGAGAGGAAATCCAGAGACAGATAGGTGTGCAACTTGGAGTCGGAGCTTGAGAGCAGCTGGATGATCTGGTTTACACTGTCGACAATATAGGGGAAGATATAGACGATGAGGCCTACAATGGCGCCCAAAAAGACGAGATAGGCCGTGACTATCGCGAGCCAGAATGGGAAGTGCAAGCGGCGGCGCAGCCAGCTCACAAAGAAGTTGAGAATGTAGGCGATGGAAAAGCCGATCAGAAATCGGGAAGAGATGAAGAACAAGAAGCCCAAAATCGAACCGATGAAGTTCTTGGTGCTTTCATAGTTCGTGATCAGCGCAAACAGAAAGACGCCAAGCAAAAACGGAACGGCATACTTGAGCATATCCTTGATTTTGAGCATTGCGTGGTTCCCCCTCCACCAAACTGATGCACGCGCGTTAGGATTTTTTTACACAGAGAACGTACAAAAATCTGCCACTTACCCCTAAACCAAAGCATAACACAACCAGGAAACCGTGGCAAGAAAAAAAGAAAGTCCGGCATGACAAACGCGGGAGAGATCCATAGGATCCCAAAAGCCTCGCAGAGTTTTCCGCCCTAGCGGAAAATAGAGTTTCATTGTTTTTCCGGGGACATGCGCCTCGGAAAAACACCTCAACCCACCGCAGTGATCCGGCCCGCAGGCCGGAGCTTTCTTGGGAGAAAACCCAGCGCTGCGGTTTTCTCCCAAAGCATTCACCAAAGTCCGCTGAGCAGTTTGGCCGCTTCGGCGCGGGTGATGTTGTTGAGCGGCCGAATTGTGCCGTCCGTATAGCCGTCAATCATCTTCAGAGTACAGAGTAAGTCGATGTGCCCCACGGCATAGGCGGGAATGACAATGCGGTCGGCAAACGGCGTCTCTTGGACGGCAGCCCCGCGTGGCAGTACGCGACCCAGTAGGGTGAAGAACTCGGCGCGCGTAATTGGCGTGTTCGGGTCAAATAGGCGCTTGCCGTCTTTAGAAACGCGGCCACGCGTGACATTCATCGCCGTCAACGCCCGCAGCGCGTTTTGTGTTTCCAAAGGCAAAGCTGCGACATCGGCAAAGGGCAGCTCATAATTTGTATGTGCGTTTTCCACCCGCAACGCGCGGGCCAAGTACAGCGCCATGTCGGCGCGGGTCAGCAGCGTATCCGGGCGGAAGGTGCTGGGGTTGCCCGCGTCCGGTATTCTGAATATACCCGCAAGGCCAAGATAATTTACATAGGGAGAGCTCCAGTGTGTCTCCGGCACGTCGGTAAACAGAGAGACCATATCCAATGCGTCCCATGTCAGGCTTTCGCGGACACGAGCGCCCGTGACCTCGGCGGCCTCCAGCGTGAGACGATGCGGATTGAGATCCGGCAACGGCACCGTGGCCGCGAGCGTACCAGTTATAGCGTCATAGCTGAAGCTTTGATTGCGTCCATCGAGCGTCAATTTGATGTCGGCGGAGAGCAGCGCGCGCCGATTGTCTCCGGTGACGGTGGCGGTGATTTTCAGCGTTTGTCCTTCGTCGGAAGCCAGCGCCATAAAGTCTACGATGCGCGGTGCTGTGGGCGCGCCGAGCTTTACGCGTGAGGCGACCAATTGGTCAAGCCAGAGTGTGCCCTTTGTCGCGGACGCGTTTGTCTGTGTCAGCGTAAAGCCCAGGAGGCGGGCTGCCCCTGTAGGCACCGCCAGCGAAAGCTGACACCAGCCGGTGAAGCTGACAATGGTGACCGGCACCGTACTGTTTTCCCCTTTGCCGTTTGCAAACGTAGCCGACAAGCTCTGTGACGAGCCGTCGCCGTACAGCCAGACTTGCAAGTAAGCCGCGTCTGACGGCAATGTGATCGAGGCCGGTAGTGTCAGCGCGGGGGACCTGGGTTCAGCCGTGGGTTGCGCCGTGGCGTCAGCGCTAAAAGCCGCGACTTGCGGCGCAAAGTTATAGTCTACCCGGCCGGATTTCAGGCCAAAGCGAACATGATCGATATCGCTCTCAACCGTAAACGTGAGGTCGCCCGTCGCCGGGCCGAGTTTCACCGAGGGGCCTTCAAAGGTCTCGACCGGTGTCGGGCGGCTGCCGACGGTGATTGGCAAAACGGTGCGCGTATCGCCATAGGATACGATAATCTGTCCTGCAGCGCCCTCGACCTGGGACGCTTTGAAATTGCCCTGATTGTCAATGGTGCCGATGTTCCCTACGACCGTCCAGCCAAAAAGCGTTGGGTCGGCCATGACCAGCTCATTGTCGGCGTAAGCCTGCGCGGTAAGTGGGAGGCTCCCGCCCGCGGCGACGTTTTGGGGGGTTGATAACACCGTCCCGTTGTTCTTGTTTTTTATGTGGATGTTGCTTACCGCGTCGACGACGCGGACCTCCGCCGTCCCCGTGACGCCGTACGCGTAAGCTTCAACAGCATAAGTGCCTGCGCGCGTGGACGTAAAGCGTCCAGAAGCGTTTACGGAAGCGCCGTTGGTGTCCATGTAGTTGTAGCTGTCATAGAGCGGATGATCCGGCAGGTTCAAAAGGCCTGTGCGATAGTAGGAGCCGCTCGGGATACCCACGGGCGTAAAGGTGTCCGGATACTGCGGTTCCTCGACCGCCCAGCTCACCGGCGGCAAAGACGCGCGATGGCCGTTTTGGTCGGTGGCGGCGCAAGAGAAATTCACCGACGCGCCAAGAAGCACCGTCGCTTTGGACGGGTAAACAAAGAGGTTGTCGGCCGTGTTCCAAGTCGGTAAAGGGTTCTCTAAGACAAGATAGTTTGCGACAGAGCGCGGCGAGCCATCCGAAGGCTTGCCCGTGACGGTAAGTTCCGCCTGGCCCGGATAAAACGCGCCGAGTACGGTCGAGCCGCCGCCATCGAGGTTTACGGCCTCTATGCAGCCGAGGTTCAGCAAGCGTTCAGCGACATCTTTGAGACCAAGGCCCGTGCTGTAGCCGGTTTGTCGCCCGTCGACGGTATAGAAGATACAACTGCCGTCAGGTTTTACACCGACCGCCGTGCGCGGCGCCGTCGTATTGTCCAGACCGCTGACCACCACACCCTTGGTGAGCAATTTTTGATAGCCGCCGATGGCCTGGGAGGCGTTTTTGACACGGTTGTCCGAGCAGGAGACAGAAATGGTGATGACGTCGCCCGGAACAAGATTTGAAACGCGGTCCACCGGCCCGCGCGCGTCCACCGAAAGCACCATTTGTCCCGGGCCTAGCGGCGCGGCGGTTTTGCTACGGAGCACCTCTTTTACCGTAGCCGTGACGGTGCCGCCGACGCGCACCGTGTCGCTTGTGTTGAGCACGACGTGGATGCCGTCGGTGCTCGTGCAAGTCGTCGTGGAGAAGTCGGGGGTGAAGAGGATCAGGCGGCTTTCGTTGCGGGAGTGGTTGATTTGGTCTATCAGGATTTTTTTGTTTTCCGGGTCGCCCTGCTTCGTGAAGTTCATGGTCAGCGGCGCGTTTACAATCGCAGCGCTGGTGCTGACACGCACGTTTGACGATCCGGACGGCGACGGTACGTTTACGGCCTTTTCCGAAAACACGATGGCGTTTTGATAGTTGTCCGAGGCGCGCAGAACGCCGTCGGTGATGTACAGGCCCATGGGCACACCCGTCGAGAGCGTGAAGTAGTCGCCATTGAGCAGCGCTATGGGTTTTATATTCTTGGAAGACAGACGGGACAGAAGCCCCGACGGCGTGACGGTTTTCGTCAGGCGTTCACTGCCCTCTACCACCACGCGCGTGGCACCCGGGGTCCATTCTATGTAACGTTCCTCCTGCCGCCCGGCGCGCAGGTGCTGGAGCGTTGTGGAGACCAGCCAGGCTCCATCGGCCAGCGGCGAGCGGGTTTCCCAGAACAATGTTCCAATGTTGGGCACAGACTGGCGCAACGCGTCGGTGTACGGTGTGAGCTGCGTCATTAGAAAGAAGAACAGCAGGCAAAGAGCGAGCGTTTTGCGGGAGAAATATGTACGGAAAGCGCGGGTTCGTTTGAGCATGGTATGTCCTCCAAGGTATTTCTATCAGGAGGCTGTTGAATCATGTGGGCAGAAGTGTTTTTTTAACAGCCTCATTTGGTGTACGATAATTTATTATAGTATACCTGGAGGGTGTTCGTCAAACGGGAAAGGGGAGAATTGTCGAAAAAGGGGGGAGGTGGAGGGATATTTCTCCTTTGCGCTGTCCCCCACCCAAGCTAGGTGGAAATTCGAGGCAAATCAGCCGGTAGCACAGATTAGTCTACAGGGTGCTTGAAGAGGAAAAAACGGTTATGATCATCAGCCTGTGGACACATTATGGATAATGATGACGCTAATTTTTAAAAACCGCGAAATCAGTTTTTTTGCTGACCTCGCGGTTTTTTGTTGCAAGAGTGGGGAAAACTGAGATCACCTTTTTGTCGAAACCTGAAAGGCAGGCAAAACCTCCCAAGACATTTGTCTGCATAAACTGGCAAATCTTACGGATACTACAGGGCAGAGAGC
>CAYWWF010000133.1:6127-6377 GCA_964461745.1 uncultured Oscillospiraceae bacterium
GAGCGAAACTCAGAAGCTTGGAGGGATCGTTTTGAAAGCGACCGGCATTGTGCGACGCATTGACGATTTGGGCCGTGTGGTCATTCCAAAGGAAATCAGAAGAATTATGAGAATTCGTGAGGGCGACCCGCTCGAAATCTATACGGACAAAGATGGGGAAGTCATTTTTAAGAAGTATTCTCCGATGGGTGAGCTGTCTTCCTTTGCGTTACAGATTTGCGAGAGTCTTAACAAGACCAGAGGCTTTATG
>CAYWWF010000134.1:0-6231 GCA_964461745.1 uncultured Oscillospiraceae bacterium
GTCATCTTTCTTACGGCCACAGGTACTGTGGATGACAGAATCAAGGGGCTCAAGCTCGGCGCAGACGACTATCTGGTCAAACCGTTTCAGATCGGCGAGCTCTCGGCGCGGGTCGAGGCCGTGCTGCGCCGGTACAACAAAGGCGAAGGTCGGCTTGTGTTTTCAGATGTTTGTATCGACACCGCCGCCCGGCAAGTGACACAAAACGGGCGGTTTGTGGAGCTTACGGTCAAAGAATTTGATCTGCTGACTTACCTCGTGCAAAACAAGAACATCGCTCTGTTTCGGGACAGGCTCTATGAAAAAGTGTGGGGTGAACCTTTCGTTGGCGAAACCCGCACGCTCGACTCCCACATCCAGCGCTTGCGTAAAAAGCTCGGCTGGGAGGAGCGCATCAAAACAGTCTTCCGTATCGGTTACCGATTGGAGGAATGACACGTGCGACTGTTTTCCAAGCTCTTTCTTAGCGCCACGCTTGTTCTCAGTGTGGCGCTTTTGCTGTCGGGCTATCTGTTGATCACGAGCGCGCATGAGGGTGCCATCGTGCGCGAACGGGATCGAGCCCTGAACCAATACCAGTATGACAAGTTTACCGTACAAGCCGCCCTGATCAGCGAAACCGCAGGCAGCCCCTATCCCCTGTCCCAAGACGTGCTCTTATTCAGTCGACTCGCCAAAGAAGTCAGCGGTCAGGTGGCGTTTTTCTCGGAAGACCGAACACTGCTCTATTCAGACTTGTCCACAGCGGATTTTTCTCTTGTGGACAGCGCTGACGACAACGCCCTCGTGTACGCGTTTCAAAACGTCGGAGCCACAAGCTATATTTTTGTCTGCGGCAAACTGACACAGGGCGACACCGCGCTGTATCTGCTCATTGCCACAGACATCAGCCGAATTCTCGCACAAAAAGAGTGGATGCTACAAAATTTCGCGAGTGTTCATTTCATCACCTTTGGCCTGAGCATCCTTCTGATCTTTTTGTTTTCACTGTTGCTTACCCGTCCTATGCAGCGCATGACCAAAGCCGCCGAGCGCATCGCGCACGGTGAGTACAGCGATCGGCTGCCCCCGGCCGGAAACGACGAAATCGGAGCCCTATCTAAGAGTTTCAATTTGATGGCCGACGCTGTGGAGGAAAAAATCATTGAGCTCTCCCGCAACGCCCGGCAAAAAGAGGACTTTGTCGCAAGTTTTGCGCACGAACTCAAAACACCTCTGACCTCCGTCATCGGATACGCCGACCTGCTTTATCAAAAGACGCTGCCGCCTGAACAGGTCAAAGCCGCGGCGTGGTACATCGTAAACGAGGGGCTGCGGCTTGAGACGCTGTCCTTGAAACTCATGGATCTCATCGTGTTGGGCCGCCGGGATTTTGTGCTGTCCGAAACAGCGGCGCAACCCCTGCTGGAAAGCATCATCCTGGGTCTACAGCCGCTGTTTGCGGAAAAGAACGTCACGCCCCACCTCAAGGTCGACGCGGCTTATCTCTATGTGGAGTATGATCTGTTCAAGACACTGCTGCTCAACCTTATCGACAACGCCGTCAAGGCCGGAGCCTCAGACGTTTGGATTTCCGGCAAACAAAAAGGGAACCGCTACCGCATTAGCATAGCCGACAACGGGCAGGGCATCCCCGAAGCGGATCTCAACCGCATCACCGAGGCTTTTTACCGGGTCGACAAGTCTCGCTCCCGCAAGCAACACGGCGCGGGCCTAGGCCTTTCCCTGTGCGCAAAGATTGCCGAGATTCACGGCACGACACTTCACTTCCAAAGCCGGGAGAAAGCCGGAACCGTGGTATCCATTGACCTTACCTGTAAAGGAGGTGCTCTTGATGCTTAAACAGCGCATGGGAACCGTCGGTGGCGTGATTCTAGCCGTCGTGTTTGCCTTGGGTGGCTGGCTTTTGACCCGCTGGCTCATTGATAACAAAGAGGCAGCGCTTTTGTCCGTCACGGGTCGTATCTGGGTCGACGCGCCCACTTTGTCTCCGACACCCGAAAACTCCCCGCCTGAAGTGGATGACCCTGAAGAAAGCAAACAAAAACTCCCGGAGCTTACGCCCGAAAAAGTTGCGGCCATTCTTGCGCTTTGGGAAAGCGGCGGTGATGAACAGCCGCATGAACCCAGGGCGTATCAACTGACGATGGAAGCGGCCATGGAAGCCGCAAAAAACAGCCTCTATGACTTTGTCGACGGCGGCCTGCTGCCAGAACAAGCACTCGTTTACAACAAGGTAAACGCCTATCTGTGTCAAAGACAGGGAAAGGCGCTTCTACCGTCAGAGTTGGAGCCCTATTGCAGCTATTGGACTGTGACGTTTTCTGGCGCGGATATCAGCGCCACACTGGTTCTCAACGCCGTTTCGGGACAAATTTGGCGGGCGGATTTAGAATACACACATAGCGGTGAGTCCAAGATAGATTTGGCGGAAGCGCTGGCGCTCTTCACGGCCCCTTTGGGGTTTCAAGAAGAGAAGGTGAGTCTCAGTGAGAACGTTTTAGCCAATATACGTTTTGAGAATGGCCTGTTGTATGCCACCCTACGAAAGCGATCGGGCATGAGAGACAAAGCCTCATCGTTTACACAACTGGTTTTTTTTCTGACAACCACCGAACCTCTGCTGAAAAAGTGACAACTTGTACACAACTTGGGCGCAAACACGTGACACCTCCCTGCTACGATGGTTTTACTGCCATAGCAGGGAGGACTTTTTGTGTCGTATGTAAAGAGCAAGCGTCGTGTCCACACCGAAGCCTATCTGATTCTTCTCGGAGGTGCCTTTTTACTGGGTTTTGCCGCGCGCCAGGTTTTTTTCAAAGGGGAAACTCGGGAACCCAGAGGCAGTGCTGCGGGTCTGTATGAAGCCCAGAGCATCACAAGGGACGGGATCGTCGCTCCACCTTTGGATAATGAGCCTTCCACACCGCCCGCAGGTAATTCGTCCACATCGGAAGCGGTGAACGACTGGACGACAACGCTGGTAAACGAAGATCACCCGCTGGCCGAAGGCTACGCCCCCGCGCTCACTATCCTTTCAAACGGCCTGAGCTTTGACAGCCGAGCCATCGACGCACTGGAGACGATGTTGTCGGACGCCAGGGCCCAAGGACTCTTGCCTCTGGTGTGCTCGGCTTACCGCTCCGTGGAAAAGCAAGAGACACTGTTTACGCGCCAGGTACAAAAGCAGATGGCTCTGGGGCTCAGCCGTACGGAGGCGGAAACCGAGGCGCGCCGCCACGTGGCCTTCCCGGGCACGAGTGAACACCATTTGGGTCTGGCAGCCGACATCGTCTCGGCCAGCTATCAGCTATTGGACGACGCACAGGCCGACACCCCGGAGATTCGGTGGTTGCACGCGCATTGCCATGAATATGGCTTCATCCTCCGCTATCCTGAGGACAAAACGGAGATCACCGGGGTTAGCTATGAATCCTGGCATTTCCGCTACGTCGGCAAGGAGGTAGCCCGTGAGATCACGGAAAACGGTCTTTGTCTGGAAGAATACCTGGATGGACATTGACTCTGCCATGTCCGACATTCTTTGACAACCTGAATTTGCCCCCCGCCTCGGGCGGGGGGCAAATAATGTCTTTCGAGGTAAAGTTTCCAAAGTAATATCTGTTGAAATACAAACCCAAATACCGTAAGATAATCGTAAGATTTAGATACACCCATCCGTAAGAATTGCCCTGTACAATGACCTCAATAGGCGATTGCTTCCACAGACAAAGTATGGACTGGGTTTCCCCGCCGCAGGCGGGGAAACCCAACAAATGCTCCATGTTGCGTCAGCGGAGCAATGCACGGGAAAGGAGGTGTCAATGTGAACGAAACCCATGTGACCATCCTGGTGGTCGACGACGACCGCGAAATCGCCCATGCCATCGAAAAGCTGCTCACGCGGGAGGGCTACCGTGTCCGCGTAGCTTTCGACGGGCTGGAGGCGCTGGACATTTTGTCGGCGGACAAACGGTCAGGCAGTATCGACGCGCCGATTTGCCTGATTCTGCTGGATGTGATGATGCCGCGGCTCGACGGTCTCTCGGCGACGCTGAAAATCCGTGAGCGCTTCAACATCCCCATCTTAATTCTCTCGGCCAAAACAGAAGAGACGGACAAAATCTTGGGTCTCTCGATGGGTGCGGACGACTACATCCAGAAACCCTTCTCTCCGCCGGAACTGCTCGCGCGCGTCAAAAGTCAACTGCGGCGCTATATGCACCTCGGCGACGTGGAGGGGCGCTTGCAACAAGGGCACGCGATTCAAAACGGCCGCCTCACGCTGGACACACAGGCCAAAACGCTGCTTGTGGACGGCGAACCGACGCACCTGACCGCGACAGAGTACAAAATCGTCGAGCTGTTCATGCGCAACCTTGGTGTCGTCTTTTCCGCCGAACAAATCTACGAGCGGGTCTGGAAGGACCCGGCGTTTTCGGTGGAAAACACGGTGATGGTTCACATTCGACGCATCCGAGAAAAAATTGAACTATCTCCCCGTGAGCCGGACTATCTAAAGGTGGTGTGGGGCATTGGCTACAAAATGGAGAAAATGGTTTACTCACAGGGCGGCTAAGGCCGCGTATTGGGTGCTGCTGGTGGTTTCCGCGACGGCGATGGTGGCTTCCCTTCTGAACTTGGGGCGTGTGGGCCGACAAAACGACTACAACTGGGAGAGTGTAACCTCAGAGTATCTGAGCAGTCAAACACTCAACCGACAATTCGATTGGATCTATTATGATTTGAGCAACTGGTGCGCGAGTCCTGACCGCTCGCCGCCCACGGTTCCTTTTGCCTTTTCCTACTACGCCAGCGTGAATGGACGAGAGATCACGAACGTTCCTGGAAAAGATTCGTCTTTCTTTCGAAGTGGGCGCGCGAGTTTGCTGTTGGCGGGTGAGAATGGAGAAACCATCAGCTTTGAAACGCACTATTCGGGCAGTTGGACCCATGTTGACGCCGACCAGTGGGCCATCTACATCGCCTATGACAACAAGGTGCTGGCCGCTGAGGAGGCTGTCTGGCAGGAGGGTCGAGAATACCTGATCTCCGGTCTCACCGACGTGTTGTACTGGTTCTTCCCCTTGCTGCTGGCCTTAATCCTGCTCGTTGTCACGGCGGGGCGTCAACCCGATGACAAAGAGCTGCACCTTTCTTTCGTTGACCGATGGTGGACGGAGCTGATTCTTGCGCTTTTCGGCCTTGGCGGTCTCTTTTGGCTTGTGCTGATTGCCTCAGGCATAACCACCGATGCCATTCTCATTCTGACACAAACCTCGGCGCTGTTGTGGGGCGTTTCCCTGCTCTTTGGTCTATGGTTTGCGCTGTGCGGCGCGTTTTTGCTCTCCCTTGCTCGTCGTCTAAAGAATAGAACCTTCCTCAAAACCAGTCTAATTCATTCCATTCTGCGCTTCATAGTAGATACGGTAAAGCGTGTGTTCAACATGGCACCCTTCCGGGATTACCCGGTCACAAAGAAACTGCTGATTCGGCAATGGGTGTTTCTCGGTGTCTCAGCATTTTTCATGATCTGCCTTTTAAGCATAGTCGAGAAGTATATGACCGGCGCGGCGGTTGTCATTTTGCTGCTGCAACTGCTCCTTGTGATCTGGTACGTCTGGGGCAACCTGCGTGGGTTTGAGAACGTGCGCCTGGGCATCGACCAGAGCGTGGCGGTAAAACAAAATGCCGAGGACTCCAAGGCGGCGCTGATTACGAACGTCTCCCACGACCTCAAAACACCGCTGACCTCCATCATCACCTACATCGACCTGCTCGGAAAAGAGGAAGACTTAAGTGAGACCGCGCGGGACTACTGTGTCATCCTCGCACAAAAGGCCGAGCGACTGCGCCACATTGTCTCCGACTTGTTTGAGCTTTCCAAGAGCGCCACGGGCAACCTCTCGCTCGAACTCGAACCCCTGGATTTTAAACGACTCTTGGAACAGACGCTCGCCGACCGGCGCGACAGCATCGAGGAAAGCGGACTGGTACTCAAAACCAGCCTACCGACCGAGGGGCTTATGATCGTCGCCGATGGAAAAAAGCTTTACCGCGTGCTGCAAAACCTGCTCGACAACGCCCTGCGCTACGCGATGCCGGGCACGCGGGTGTACCTGTCGCTCGAAGCCCGAGACGGGCGCGCGGTCGCGACGCTCAAAAACTCGGCGGCGTATGAGATGGACTTTACCACCGACGAGATTTTGCAGCGCTTTGTCCGGGGTGACA
>CAYWWF010000135.1:0-3454 GCA_964461745.1 uncultured Oscillospiraceae bacterium
AGATCATCAACCGAATAGTTGCGGATGGCACGGCGTTTGTGGAAGGCTTCATAGATGACCGGTACGACAAACAGCGTCATAAACGTGGCATAAACCAGTCCACCGATGGCGACAATCGCCATGGGCTGCACCATCTCCGTACCTGCGCCCATGCCGACGGACATCGTCGACATCGCAAAGATCGTCGTCAGCGCGGTCATCAGAATTGGGCGCATACGCTGGCGGCCCGCCTTGACAATCGCGGCGCGAAGTTCAAGGCCTTCTCGGCGCAACACATTGATATAGTCGATGAATACAATGCCGTTGTTGACGACAACACCGGACAAGATTACAAGTCCGACCATGGCCACGATGCTGACCGGCAGACCCGCGATCACGAGCGCCAGAAAACCGCCGGTGAAGCCAAGCGGTAGCGTAAACATGACAATAAACGGTGACAGCAGGGACTGGAACTGCGCGACCATGACGAGGTAGATCAGCAGAATGGCCAAAATCAAAAGGAAATAGATGTCGGAGAAAGTCGAGTTCATCATATCATTCTGACCCGACAGCGCAGCCGTTGTCCCTTCCGGGAGGCTGAGCGCGTTGAGCTCTTTTTGTACTTCGTCGCCTTTAATCCCTACGTTGTCCTCGCTCTTGAGCTGACCGCTGACGGTCAACGTGCGTGTATGCCCCTCACGGCGGATCGAGGAGAAACCAGTTGTCTCTTCAATGGTGGCGACGTCGCGCAGACGCACGGTATTTTGTCCGACGCTCAGCGGGAAGTTTTCGAGGGCGGCGCGATCCAAAACCGGCGCGTCGGACTGCCGGACATAGACCGTGTAGTCAACGCCGTCCATCGTAATGGTGCTGACACTCTTCTCCTCCCGCATTTCCTGGGACAGCGTGAGGAAGACACTGGCTACCGTAAGCCCCTGTGCCATGGCGCGGTCTTTGTCCACTCGAACACGCAGTTCGGGTGCGCCGTTTTCCATGCCGTCGTCGACTTCTTCCAGACCGACACGGCGCAAGATGTCCGCGACACGACCCGCCGTATCACGCAGTGCGTCCAAGTCTTGCCCCTTGATGGTTACCGACACGCCTTGCCCGAGAAAGGAAGTCAAATCTGCGCCCGAACCATTGGCTGAAATATCGGCCTTGAGATCGGCGGTTTTCTCGCGGATCAAATCCACAATCTCATCGTTGGTTTTTGTTCTGTCGGTGCGAAGTAAGACGTAGAGGCTTACGGATGTGCCGTTCCCGCCGCGTCCGCCGCCACCGAAGAACGCGCCAAAGCCGCCGCCCATTGAAGCGCCGATGGTCTCCACGTCGTCTATGGCAGACAGACGCTCAATGACCACGTCGGCCATATCACGGGTCTCGGCCTCCGTTGCGCCAAGCGGCATGTCAAGTGTGACGCTGATTTGATCGGCGTCCATGGCCGGGATCAGCTCCGTACCCCTGGAAAAAGCAAAGGATATGCTGACAAACAGCAGCGCAATCACAAACACCATAACAAGCCATTTGCGCTTTAAGCAGAAGCCGAGCATCTTTTCATAGCGAGCACCGACGCGCTCAAGGATCTTGTGTTCCTTCTCTTTGACGTTGCGCAAAACACCGGAGGCCATGGTCGGCACGAGCGTCAGCGCCACGAGTAGGCTTGAGAACAGCGAATAGGCAATCGTTAGGCCCATGTCGGAAAACAGTTCACGTGCCAGCCCCTGGACAAAGATGAACGGCAGAAAGACCATCACGGTCGTCAGCGTCGAGGCGATGATGGCACCCGAAACCTGACGCGCGCCTAGGATGGCCGCTTTTCGCGCGGGCACACCATCGTTGCGCATTCGGTAGATGTTTTCAATGACGACGATGGAGTTGTCAACGAGCATTCCCACGCCGAGTGCAAGCCCGGACAGGGAGATGATGTTCAGGTTTACCCCCGAGAAATACATCAGAATCACGGCGAACATCAGGCTGATCGGAATCGAAAAAGCCGTGACGATGGTCGGGCGGATGTCACGCAGGAACAAAAGCAAGATCAGGATTGCAAGCAAGCCGCCGTACAGCAAGTTGTTCGTAACGGAACCCACAACGAGATCGACGTACTCGCCCTGATCCATCAGCGGCATCATGTGCAGTCCTTCAAAGCGTCCGGTGAGTTTTTCGATTTTTGCCGCAAGGTTTCGAGAAACCTCTGACGTGGAAAACGCCGGCTGTTTTTGTACCGTCAGGATAATCGAGTCGCGCGTGTCGCCGCCGGCGCGGATTTTGGCGTAAAACTCCCCGCTGTTGTCCGTGACAACCACGTCCGCGATGTCGGAAAGCGTAATTTTTCCGATGCCCGGCAGCGGGATGTCAGCCAACAACAGATTTTTGAGTTCTTCTTCCGAGGTAATCTTGTCTCCGGTGCGCACCATGAAGTCTATGTCGTTGTCGGTGACATACCCGGTGGGCATCTGGAAGTTCTGCCCCTGCAAGATGCCTTCAATCATCTCACGTGTCAGCGCGAAATTCGGAGCACCACCTTCGGGCAGCATCGGTAAATTCTCGACGATAGTTTGAATGCGTGTGTTGAGCGCATCGATCTTCTCTTGACTGACCATGACAAGGATCTGATCTTCAATCAAACCCGACACCGAGGCGGAGGCCACACCTTCGGCGCTCTCAAGCGCCGGGACAATTTCATCTTCCACAAGCTTCGAGACTTGGGACGCCGAGACCCCTTCTCGGGACACGGAGAGCACCATAATGGGCATCATCGACGGATTGAGCTTCATGATCATCGGTGACGATGCGGTCTCGGGCAAAACCGAACGCAAGCGGTCTAAGTTTTCGCGCATATCCATGCCGGCCGAGTCCATGTTCGCGCCGCCACTGAATTCCAAAATCACCATGGATAGGTTCTCTTGCGATACGGAACTCAAGGAGTTCAAATTGGTCAGCGACGACATGGCCTGCTCAATCGGCCTTGTGACAGAGAGTTCCACCGCCTCGGGGCTGGCCCCCGGATAGGTGGTCATCACCAGCGCATACGGCAGGTTCATGTTCGGCATTAAGTCCGTCGTCATGTTCGTAAACGCAACAACACCCAATAAGATGACTACGATTACACAGACGATGATGGTAAACGGCTTGCGCACACTGAATTTTGGCAGCAAAGCAAACACCTACTTTCTTTCAAGCTGTCCCTGATTGACAAACTGCTGGGCCTGAGACCTCCGTTTTACCCGGGGTTGGCCCGGCAAAAGGTTAAGTAACCTTCCAGTAGTAGCGAGGCGGCCACAGCGTCCACGAGCTTTTCGCGCGAGCGCTTGCGCCGCTTTTTTTCATCCAAAATACGATAGGCGTCCGCCGTGGTCCGACGCTCATCCCAAAGGACGACGGGCAGTCCTGTGATCTCTGTGAGCCTTTCGGACAGGACACGGGTCTTTTCAGCGCGAGGCCCTAAGGTTCCGTTCATGTTCTTGGGAAATCC
>CAYWWF010000135.1:3554-6217 GCA_964461745.1 uncultured Oscillospiraceae bacterium
ATGGCAGACACCCTATCGACATCTTGTTGAAACACTTACGTTTCAAACCAAAATTAGCCGTTCTCTCTCATGCGAGCGAAGCAATCGCTGCAATACACGGGACGGTCGGTTTTGGGCTCGAACGGAACTTTGGCTTCCCCGCCACAAGACGCGCAGACGGCAGAGAAGAACTCTCTCGGCGCGCGGGAAGCGTTCTTGCGGGCGTCGCGGCAATTTTTGCAGCGCTGCGGCTCGTTCATGAAACCGCGCTCCGAGTAAAATTCTTGCTCGCCGGCTGTGAAGATGAAATCTTCCCCACATTCCTTGCATTTCAAAGTTTTGTCTTCGTACATGTTTTTTTCCCTCTCTTTGACTAAATGACTTGCCCTTTGACGGCTTCTCAACGACAGCAGGATGCGCCATGGTTTTGTAAGCGCTAGGGGCATGTATGCGGGCAGGAAATCCTGCTATCGCCAGTGATTTGCCAGTTTACGCCTGACACGTTGAACAGCGTTGTTCACGGATTTGGGGGATTTCCGAGTGATCCTTGCGATCTCTCGATAGGACAATCCCTGCAGATAATGCCCCAAGATCTCGGCTTCAAAGCCGGATAACAATCCCATCCAAGAACCGGTCAGTTCGGCAAAATCTTCACGCCCGATGAGTAGCGCCTCTGGGTCGAGAAGCTGCTGGTCTGGACTTGCGAGAAAGTCGACGATATGGGTATCCATATCGCTTGGAAAGGGGGCAGAAACATAATGATTCAAAGGAATGTGTTTGTCACGGTTGGCTGCGCGCACGGCAGACTGCAACCGATGCCGGATACAGAGCTGCGCGAAGGTCCGAAACGAAGCGTTCTTTTCGGAGTCATAGTCGCGAATGGCTTTGAGGAGACCCAAAAAACCTTCTTGAAAAAGGTCTTCGGCGTCGCCCCCGGCCAGGAAATACGGCCTCGCGCAAGCCCGAACCAAACGGGCATACCGCAAAACCAGAATCTCCTCCACCTGCGTTCGGCCCTCAGTTAAAAGTGAACACAGGGCTTCATCGGACAGGTCGGAAAGGTTTTCATTGTACACGCGTTTTCATCCTCAATCTGCATACCCAGGTCATTATACCCACGAATCCATGATCTGTCAAGCATTTCTTTACAGTAAGACGAATAATTTCGCGTATTTGGCTAAACTTCCAAACACAAAGGGTGGTTTTCCAGAATTATCTATCCATTTTTATTGCTCCGGCTGCTAACCCGTGCGTTTAGCAGCCGGGGATTTTTTCCGTCGGGTGGTGCGGTGTGAAGCCGCAGGAATGCTTTTGCCTTACAAGGATTCGCCGTGCCATCCGGCGGTATGAAGACCGTTGCAGAAGCGCAAGGTTTAGCTGTCGGAGCAATATGTACCCACAGCGCGCACCACGGTACCAATCTCCTCAGCCACCGTCTGCACGGTTTCTTCGTCCGGTCCCTCGACCATGACGCGAAACAGTGGTTCGGTACCGGACAGACGTACCAAGATGCGCCCGTGCTCGCCCAGCGCCGCTTCGTGGCGCGAAACCACCGCGCGCAGTTCCGGCTCTTCCAAAATGTGCGCGCGTTTTTCTTGTAGAATTTTTATGTTGAGCAAGGTTTGCGGATAGTTTTGAAATCCCGGCAATAGTTGAGACACCGAAGTCCCCTTCCGAACGGCGGCCTCCAAGAACTTCACCGCTGTGAGCAAGCCGTCCCCGGTCGTCGAATGCCGTAGGAAGATGACATGCCCCGACTGTTCACCGCCGAGCAAGAAGCCCCCCTTCAGCATCTCCTCCAAAACATAACGGTCACCAACAGACGCTTGGATCACGCGCAAACCCTGGGCTTTGGTGTAATGGTGAAATCCCAAATTGCTCATGACGGTGGCCACTACGGTATCCTGCGGCAGGAAGCCCCGGCGCTTTTCTTCGGAGGCGCAGACAGCCAGAATATGATCTCCGTCAAACAACGCGCCGTTTTCGTCCAGAATCAAACAGCGGTCGGCGTCGCCGTCAAACAGAATCCCTACGTCGTAGTCTCCCTGTTTCAGGATACCGCGTAGTGTCTCCGGGTGCGTGGAGCCGCAGCCCGCATTGATGTTGATGCCGTCCGGCTCATGGAAAAACAGGTCGTAGGACATGCCGAGCTTATCGAAAAGTCGACCGACGAGCGCACTGGCCGCGCCGTTGGCACAGTCCACCGCCACGCGTAGCTTCGAGAGATCGGCCTCCACGACCGATGCGATCTGCATCAAATACTCTTCTATGAGGTTTTCAGCGGGCAGCACGCGCCCGATGTTTGCGCCAACTTGATGCGGCATTCTCTCCGGCTGCAAAACGAGCGCTTCAATTTGAGCCTCGAGTTCGTCGGAAAGCTTGTAACCCCGGCTTTCAAAAATCTTGATGCCATTGTGCTCGTAGGCATTGTGGGACGCGGAAATCATAATGCCCGCGTCGGCGTGCTTCCTCGTGAGATACGCCACGGCGGGTGTTGTCACCACACCGAGTGGGATGACGTCGGCCCCCGTCGAGGTGATTCCCGCAATCAGAGCCGCCTCCAAAAGATCCGAGGAGATGCGCGTGTCTTTGCCTAAGCAGAACCGCGCCTTGTGGTGGGTGGCCTGTGTCAGCGTCAGCGACGCGGCCTGCCCGATGCGATAGGCCAAAAGTGCGTCGAGGTT
>CAYWWF010000136.1:0-6210 GCA_964461745.1 uncultured Oscillospiraceae bacterium
GGCTTGCGCTACTGCGCTCGCCCTGATTTCTTTTGGCTGTTGTGATACAGCCCCTGATATTTTGGTATACACTTTATTCCACCACCGCGTCGACGGCGCTTTGCATATCCTCCAAGGACTGCGCGCCGACCAAGATGTCCCGGATGATCCCTTCTTCGTCCAAAACAAAGGTGGTCGGGATGTACTGAAAATCAAACGGCTCACTGATAGCGTAATCAAAATCAAAGCCGACAGGGAAGGTGAAGCCCTTTCTCTCAATGAAAGAAGCGACGGTGTCTCTGTCTTCGGCGAGGTTGATGGCAAGCACCGTGAGGGACTCCGCGTTTTCATCCTGTAGGGTCTGGATGTCGGGCATCTCCGACACACAGGGGCCGCACCAGGTGGCCCAGAAGTTTAAGTAGACCGTGCGTCCCCGATAGTCGGAAAGGTTCACGGTGCTGCCGTCCAGAAGTTCCACTGCAAAGTCCGGCGCGCGCAAGCCGATGTCTATGCCCTCGAGCAGCGAATCGCCGGAGGGCGGCGGCGCGTCCGGCGAGGTGGGGCTTTCGCCCCCGTTGGGGGTAGTGGGGGTAGCGTCAGGGGCGGAAGTCCCAGGTGTGGTTTGAGCGTCGGGAGAGGCGTCGAAGGAAACCGGGCCGCAAGCGCCGAGACACAGACCCAGCAGACAGACCAAGGCCAAAAGGGACAAGATGCGAAGGGGCGTATTGGACAATCGCTTCATATGTAATTCCTCCTGTATCCGATTGGTATAAAATGAATATGATACCAATACTATCATATTCGCCCTGCTTTTGCACCATAATTTATAAAACAGCCCTGCACATCGCATCAGCGAGTTGTGCAGGGCTGTTTGCCTATCCCCAAAAATTATTGCGGTTATCCCTTAAGTCCCGTGGTGGCGATGCCCTGGATGAACCACTTTTGTAGGAAGAAAAATACGATCAGAACCGGAAGGCTCAACAGAATAACACCGGCCATGGTCTCGTTCGGTCGAATGAAATTTGCTGCCTTGATTGTATTGAGACCGACGGAAAGCGTAAAGTTCTCAGTTCTAGAGAGGAAGGTGGAGGGTACCAGATAGGCGTTCCAGCAGCTTGTGAAATTGAATATCGCTAAGGCCGCCACCAGGGGCCCTGAAATCGGGAGTACAACTTTGAAATAGGAGCGGATGTACCCCAAACCGTCCACCCGGGCGGCTTCAATCAGTTCATCTGGAATGGATAGATAGAATTGGCGGGCCATAAAGATGGAGAGGCTACTGACCATAAAGGGCACCACCAGGCCCGGGATGGTGTTGTGCCAACCCATGGAGGCTACCATGATGTAAAGCGGGGTCAAAAGGAGCTGGAACGGGATCATCAGTGTGGCCAGAACCACGTTGAAGATGGCTTGTCGGCCACGGAATTTCAGTTTGGCCAGCGCGTAGCCCGCCGTCAGGCTCGTGGCCAGCGTTCCGGCCAATGTGAACACAGTGACAAGCGCGGTGTTCTTGTACCAAGAGAGCATGGGGTAGTTGGCAAAGAGTTTTCTGTAATTATCAAGTGAAAACACGCTGAGGGGTGGGATCTTGTTAACATACTCGAACGGAACCAGCGAGGTGAAGATCGCGTAGAAGAGAGGCAGCAGGAAGACAAGCGTCATGCCGATGGCCAGGATGTAGAGCAGTGTTTTTCTCAAAATTCTCATGGGGTCAATCCTCCATCCTGGTGATTTTTCGCTGGGCAATCGATACGATCAAAACAACACCAAAGAGTACGATGGCCACCGCGCTGCCGTAGCCCATTTTGTAAAACTTGAAAGACTGTGTATAAAAGTAGGTCAGCAGGGTGCTCGTGGCGCCGGCCGGAGAACCCAGTCCGCCGTTGGAGGCCGTGATCACGGCAATCTGGTCAAAGAGTTGGAACGCCTGAATGATGCCGTAGGTCATGACCAGGAAGGTCGTGGACTTGAGGCTTGGGACCGTGACGCGGAAGAAGGTTTGTACCTTGCTGGCTCCGTCGATTTGGGCCGCCTCATAGATCGAGTTGGGGATGGTCTGAAGCCCGGAGAGATAGTAGATCATATAAAAGCCCACCGTCTGCCAGACGTAGAGGATGCCGATGAAGGGCATCGCCAGTTTCACGTTGGCGTACCAGGTGACGTTCTTGATGCCAAAGAGGGCAAAGAAAGAGGACATGGCTCCGCCCTGCACAAAGAAGTACATGAACACCGTCGCCACCGCAACCCCGGAGAGGACATAGGGCGCGTAGTACGCGGTGCGGAAAACGCCCCGGCCTTTGAGTTTGCTGTTGACGAGCACGGCCAGCAAAAGAGAGAGGAAGGTTTGAATTGGCACGGTGATGGCCACAAACAGGAGCGAATGGGTTAGTGCCTGAAAGAATTCGGGATCCCGAAACAGGTTGATATAGTTTTCCAGCCCTACAAATGTGGCGCGATCCCGGAACATGTAGTTGTAGTCCTGGAAGCTGATCAGGAACGATTGGATCATGGGCCAGACAAACCAAATGCATAGCATGATCACCGACGGCGCCAGGAAAACGGCGGCCGCAATGCCGACCTCTTTGTTGTGGCTGCGTAGTTTGCGCGGTTTGCGCGGCTTGCGCAGCTTGGCCGAGGCAGGGGGGTTACTCACGAGCACGACCTCCTTGTGCGTTTGTTTCAACAGGGGAACCGTATACCTTTGCCCACAGCGACGGATGACCTCTCGAGTCATCCAACATTTGGCACATACGCAGCATGGCGGTTGGTCCCTAGTATTTATGATAGCGCCGCGAAGCTTTTGAAACAATTTCATTGTTTTTAGGTTTCTTAATCAGGCTTTACATATTAAATTTGAAAAGAAAGTAAAAATCAATTAAGAAGTGTAAATGAGGCATATTTACTTGGCGCCTTCCACTTCGTTACACTTACGATGGATCATTACGAAGAGGAGCGCGCTTATGAACGAATGGATTTTAGAACAAACCCGGTACGACGAGGCAAAACATCTGCACGACGCGCCGGTGAATACGGTCGGAAACGGCCTGCTCTGCTGCCGGGGCTTCTTTGAGGAGCAGAGCGAGGGTATGGCCGCGCGGGGCGGCATTTACATGGCTCGGGTCTTTGGCCGCGCGGCCTACACACCTTGGAAGGGTGTAGGCCGGGAACTTGTCAATGTGCCGAACTTCCTTTGGACACGCATCTACATAAACGGTGAGCCGCTTGGGATCCAAGAGGAACATCTGGCGCACTTCAACACAAAGCTGGATCTTCAAAATGCCGTGCTCACCCGAAGCTATACATACTGCCATAACGGCGAGGCGCTGGCTGCCTTTACCTTTGCCCGCTTTGCCAGCCGCGCGGATATTTTCACGGTGGGGCAGCGCATCACCGTGAAACCCCTGCAAGACAACCTGACCATCACCGTGGAGCTTGGCATCGACACCGAGATTACAAATCTCAATGAGGTAAGCTCTGAGCCCTGGCCTGTCCAGCCCGGCAAAAAGCAGTGCTATGCTTTCCGGCGGGACGCGGACGTGGCCGCTGTGGACATTCCTGAGCCCGACCGTTTGAAGCTGGCCTTTGCCCAGAAGACGTCCGGCCATAAGGCGGCGCTGGAGAAAACCGGTCAAAGTCACCGTTACACCATCTCAATCGGGGTGGGCGAAGAAGCCGCAGTGGAAAAACTGGTGGCTGTGGCCCTCTCGCCAGAGGATGGGGATGCGGTGGAGGCCGTTGTGGAGCGTCGTTTGGCCGCTTTGCCCTCGTATGCCGAGGCCCTTGAGGCGCATAGCGCCGAGATGGCCGTGTTTTGGCAGCGCTCCGACTTGGTCATCGAGGGAAATCCCGAAGATCAGGTGGCGCTGCGCTATAACATCCTCCAGCTTGCGCAGTCCTGCCCTGAGCACACAAACAAGTGCAGCATTGGCGCGCGCGGCCTCACCGGCGAGATGTACGAGGGCAGCGTGTTTTGGGACACCGAAATCTTTATGCTCCCGTTTTTCACGCTCACCCGCCCGCAGGCCGCGCGCAAGCTACTTGAATTCCGTTACAACACCTTGCCCGAAGCCCGGGCCCACGCCCAAAGCAACTGGTTTGAGGGCGCCATGTACGGTTGGCAAGTCAACGCCGACGGCGTGGAACAGACGCCGCAGGGGGTCGGTGCGTACTACTCGATCCACGTTGTCGCCGACATCGCTTACGCCATTCTGGATTACTGGCACTGCACCGGGGATGGGGACTTCCTGCTTTGCGGCGGACTGGAGATTTTGATGGAGACCGCCCGCTTTTGGGTCAGTCGTGTCACATTGCGGGACGATGGATGCTACGACATCAACGCCGTCCGCGGCCCGAACGAGTACGATGTACTTGTTAACAACAATCTCTATACAAACATGATGGCGCGGGAGAACCTTTGCCTCTGCATGGACGTAATGGAACGTTTTGCAAAGACCCATCCGGCGGAGCTTGCCGCCATAAAAGAAAAAATCCGGTTGGATGAATCTGAACCCACCACCTGGCGCGGCGTCGCCGACAAACTTGTGCTCCCCTTTGATGAAAAGCGGAATCTCTGGCTTGAGGACGATACCTATCTGCGGCGCAGACCCTTGGATATGGCCAAGGCCAAGCCTACCGCCAAGCGCATCATCGACACCACCATCCCCTACGAGGCTCTTCCGTTTTACCAGGTCACCAAGCAGGCCGACGTGTTGCATGTGATGAAAAACCTGCCCTGGTATTTCACGCCGGAGCAGGTGAAGACCGCCTATGAATTCTATCAGCCCCGCACGGCCTTTGACTCATCCCTGGCTTACAGCATGTTTGCACTGATGTCGGCCCGGCTCGGGCGGATGGAGGAGGCTGAACGCTACTTCGAGCTCACAGCCAAATTGGATCTAAAAAACGTCCAGCTCAACACCATCAGCGGACTCCACTTCGCATGTTTCGGCGGCACATGGCAGGCGGCTGTGTTCGGCTTTGGCGGTGTGGAGATCGGCGCGGACGGCATTCGTGTAGATCCCCATCTGCCCCGCGGTTGGCAGTCCATGCGCTTTACGCTCTGTTTTCGGGGGGCGTGGCTTAAATTCAGTATTCAAAAGAACGCGCTTGCCGTGGAACTGCTGGAGGCAGGACAGGAAGACGTACGTGTGTGGCTGCAAGGCAGGGAACATTTGCTTTCTGCTGCCAATGCGAAGGCAGAGGAGGTCCTGGGATGAAACCATACAAAGCCATCTTTTTCGACTGGGACGGCACCGCGGTGACCTCTCGCCGCGCCGATGCCGCACGTGTGATCGCCGCGATGGAAAAGGTGCTCATGCAGGGCACCCGGCTGGTTGTCGTCAGCGGCACAACCTACAACAACATCAGCGCGGGCAAATTGGAGGAGCAGCTCTCCGCCCCTGCCCTTCAGAATCTCTACTTGGGACTGGCCCGGGGCTGCTACGACTACGGATATGACAGAGACGGTCGTCTGCGTGTGATCACCGACGCCACGCCAAGCCCGGACATGACCCTGCGCCTGCACGACGCGGTCTACGCCCTGCACCGTCTTCTTCTTTCCCGCAACAGCTACCGCACCGACATTGTTTTCAGCCGCCCGAACTACTGCAAAATCGACTTGATGGTCGAAAACGCCCGCTCGGACGACAGCCTCTTTTTGCAGGAGGACGAGGTGGGACGCGTAAACGCCATCCTGACCGCGCACGAGATCGAGGACGGGCTTCCGGGCCTTTTGGCCCTCTCCGAGCGCGTGGGCGCGGACGCGGGGCTCAGGCTCAAAGCGACGACCGACGCCAAGTTCTTGGAGGTGGGCTACACCACCAAGTCCGACAATGTGGATCGCTTGCTGGATGTCCTAGCGCTGGACGCGGCAGACTGCTGCTTCTGGGGCGACGAGTTTGGCGCCATCGCACCCGGCATCTGGGGCAGCGACGCCCAGATGATCACCGGAAAGACGCGGAGCGGAGAATTTTTCAGCGTGTCTTCGCTTGATCTGCCGCTTCCGGAGCGGGTGAAGGCTTTGGGCGGCGGTGTGGAGCGCTTCGTCTCTTTCTTGGAGGAATACGGCGCGTAATACATCAATAGAAAGGAAGAGTCCCCCGCCTTGACTGAGGTGGGGGATCATATAATCTATGATGGAAGAATTCAGCTCCATTCTGGTGCTTGTTCCGCACCCGGACGACGAGGCGCTTCTGGCCGCCGGGCTGATCCGCCGGGCGGTTACCGAAGGCA
>CAYWWF010000137.1:0-6131 GCA_964461745.1 uncultured Oscillospiraceae bacterium
TGAGGCCTCTCGGCTGGTCTTCACCCAATGCTGCCTTGATATCTTTTTTCAACCCCTCTGTAACACTTGTTTGACAAACCTACAGAAGGATTCTGAAGGGAATTAATGGTGAGCCTTGACAGCGGCACCAGTCCCATGCTACAATAACAAAAACTGAAAGGAGAACGCAAAATGATGTACGCGCTTTGCAGCATGATCGTAGGCGTAAGCATTATCGTAGTTTGCGATAGTGCCGTTTTGCGTTGTGCTGAATAAGGGTATGGCTTACTAAGCCCCTTGCAGCAAACGCTGCAAGGGGCTTTTTGATTTATAAGGAGATTTGTTATGCGTTACCAGAGTCTTTCCTTCGGCGTCAATGTCGTTGTACTTGGCATTACCATTCTTATTGGTAGTGCTTCTTGGCGTTGTGCCGATTGTGAAAGCTAAAAGTTTTTAAACTTTGAAGGGGCTTCACCGGTACACGCCGGGGAGGCCCCTTTTGAGTTATATAGATCAATCCAAGGAGGAAATCCCATGAAACTCACAGGATCGCAGATGATCATAGAACAGTTATGCGCGCACGGCGTGACGACTGTTTTTGGGTATCCGGGCGGATCCGTGCTCCCGCTCTATGACGAGCTGTACAAAAACGCGGACAGAATTCACCATGTGCTCACCGCGCATGAACAGGGGGCCGCCCACGCCGCGGACGGTTACGCGCGGGTATCGGGCAAAACCGGTGTGGTCATCGCAACCAGCGGCCCCGGAGCGACAAATCTCGTGACCGGCATCGCCAACGCGTATCTGGACAGTGTGCCTATGGTGGCGATCACCGGCAACGTTGCGGTGCCGCTGCTCGGCAGAGACAGCTTTCAAGAGGTAGACATCGTCGGCATCACACAGCCGGTGGTCAAGCACAATTTCGTCGTTCGCGATATCGCGGCACTTGAGCACACCTTGAAGGAGGCGTTTCGCATCGCCAACAGCGGACGGCGCGGCCCGGTACTGGTGGACATTCCGAAAAACATTCAAACAGAACGGTATGAATACACCGGGCAGGTCTTTCAGCCGGAGGCGCATCCATCGCGAGGTTTTGACATACAAGAAGCGGTTGAGGCCATTCGAAACAGCAAACGCCCCTATATCTATGCGGGCGGCGGTGTGCTGGCCAGCGGAGCCGAGGCGGAGCTCCTCGCGCTGTCTGAGCGGCTCAGCGCGCCGGTCGGTTTCAGCATGATGGGACTCACGGCGCTGCCAAACGAGTATGCGCTCAATCTCGGCATGTGTGGGATGCACGGCAAGTTTGCCGCGTCGGTGGCGCAGTCCGAATGTGACTTGATGATTGCGCTGGGTGTCCGTTTCTCGGACAGAGCGACAGGCAATGTCGAAGCCTTTCGGCAAGATCGTACGATCCTCCATGTGGACATCGACCTTGCGGAAATCGGCAAAAACGTATCTTCCCACATCGACATCTGCGGAGAGGTCAAGGACGTATTGGCTGTGTTGCTGGAAAGCTTGCCTGCCATGCGAAACGAGGATTGGCTTTCCCGTATAGAGGAATTGAAACAGATGGATCAGACGTCCCAAACCGGCGAGTTTACCCCGCAGAAGGTCATAGAAACCGTGTGTCGTTTTCAAGACGAAGACACCGTTGTGGCCACCGACGTAGGCCAGCATCAGATGTGGACCATGCAGTACTACAAATTTCAAAAACCCCGGACGCTGCTCACCTCCGGCGGTTTGGGCACGATGGGCTACGGTTTGGGCGCGGCCATCGGCGGGTGTTTGGCCAACGGGAAACAGAGAACCGTTCTTTTTACAAGCGACGGCAGCTTCGGCATGAACTTAAACGAACTGGCCACCGCCGTGTCTCAGGAATTACCGCTGACCATCGTTCTTCTGAACAACGGCGTCTTGGGCATGGTGCGGCAATGGCAGAACATGTTTTACGAGGAACGTTACTCTCAGACCACACTCAACCGCAAAACCGATTTCGCGGCACTGGCCCGAGCGTTTGGCGCCGAAGGGCACACAGCGGAAAACCTGCCGCAGCTTGCAAGTATTTTGGGGTGTCTGCCCGCAAACGTTCCCACCGTGATTGACTGCCGGGTCGATCGGGATGAAAAGGTGCTCCCGATGATCCCGCCGGGCGGTTCGGTGAAAGACATCGTGATAAGGGGGTGAGCACATGGAACGCTTTACCGTCGAGCTCATTGTGGGAAACCACTACGGCGTACTCAACCGCATCACCGGGCTTTACGCCCGACGCGGCTACAACATCGACAGTCTGCACGTCACGGAGACCGAAAACCCTGAACTGTCGCGCATGTTGATTGTTTCCAAGGGTGACGAATACATCCAAACGCAAATGGTGCGTCAGCTTGGGAAACTCTATGACGTCAAGGAAGTCACGTTAATGGCAAGGGTAAATCGATAGTATAGTATACCAATGCCATTCAAATTTGACCTCTTCCCGCGCTTTCCCCCTGGGGGAAAAGAAACGTTGAAATACTGGTGTTTTTGAAATAAAATTAGAGGAGAATGATCATGAGTAAAATGTACTACGATAAGGATTGCAATCTGGAACTTCTTAAAGACAAAACCGTGGCCGTGATCGGCTACGGCTCCCAAGGCCACGCCCACGCGCAGAACTTACGCGACAGCGGCGTCCGTGTGATCGTCGGGCTGTACGAAGGCTCCAAAAGTGCGGAGGTTGCGAAAAAAGACGGGTTTACCGTGCTGAATACCGCCGACGCGGTCAAACAAGCGGATGTGGTCATGCTTTTGGTCAATGATGAAAAAATGAAAGCGATCTACGATGCCGGTGTGGCCCCGAACCTGCGCGCGGGCATGACACTCTGCTTCGCGCACGGCTTCAATGTGCACTTCGGGCAGATTGTACCGCCGAAAAGTGTCAACCTCATTATGATCGCGCCCAAAGGACCCGGACATACCGTGAGAAGTCAATATCTCGAAAACAGGGGCGTTCCCTGCCTGATTGCGGTGGAAAACGACGCCACTGGCGACGCGAAGGCGCTCGCGCTGGCTTACGCCTCAGCCATCGGCGGCGGACGCGGCGGCATCTTGGAAACTACCTTTCAAGAGGAGACCGAAACCGACCTGTTTGGTGAGCAATGCGTGCTGTGCGGCGGTGTGTCGGCGCTGATGAAAGCCGGGTTCGAAACGCTCGTTGAGGCGGGCTATCAGCCGGAGAGCGCCTATTTTGAGTGCATCCATGAGATGAAGCTGATCATCGACCTGGTGGTGAGGGGTGGCCTGTCCTTCATGCGCTATTCCATCAGTGACACGGCCGAGTACGGCGATTATGAGATTGGCGACAGAATCATTACACAGGCGGCTAAAGACGAGATGAAACAGGTGCTGTCCGAAATCCGGGACGGTTCCTTCGCGAAAAGATGGATCCAGGAAAACGCCGACGGCAGACCCAACTTCACCGCGCGCCGCAAAGCTGAGAGCGAACTGCTCGTTGAGAAGGTTGGCGGGGAACTCAGAGAAAAAATGAGCTGGAGTGAGAAACATGCGGAGTGACACCTTGAAATCAGGTTTGGAAAACGCGCCGAAGCGCGCGCTGCTCAAAGCGATGGGCTATACGGACGAACAAATCAAGCGGCCTCTGGTGGGCGTTGTGAATTCGTTTAACGAGGTCGTACCGGGGCATATCCATCTGCAAAACATTGCGCGGGCGGTAAAAGACGGCGTTTTGATGAGCGGCGGCACGCCGATGGAGTTCAATACCATCGGCGTATGTGACGGCTTGGCAATGGGGCATGAGGGCATGAAATATTCGCTCTGCTCCCGGGAACTCATCGCAGACAGCATCGAATGCATGGTGCGGGCGCATCGCTTTGACGCGCTGGTCTTCATCCCGAACTGCGACAAGATCATTCCCGGGATGCTCATGGCCGCGGCGCGGCTAAATCTGCCGTCGATCTTTGTGTCAGGCGGGCCCATGCTGTCCATCGACGATAGGAATTTGAATACCGTGTTTGAGGCGGTGGGTCGTGTCAAGGCGGGGCAGCTGAGTCAAGAGGAACTCTTGTCCATCGAGAACACCGCCTGCCCCGGCTGCGGGTCGTGCTCGGGGATGTACACGGCAAACTCTATGAACTGTCTCTGCGAGGCGCTCGGCATGGCGCTGCCCGGAAACGGCACAATTCCGGCTGTTTTCGCCGAAAGGATTCGTCTGGCCAAACGCGCGGGGCAGCAAGTCATGGCGCTTTTGCACGAAAACATTACCCCCTCGGATATTTTAACAGAAAACGCGTTTCACAACGCCTTGACCGTCGATATGGCGCTGGGCTGCTCGAGCAATTCGGTGCTTCACCTGTTTGCTATCGCCCATGAGAGAGGCGTTGCGCTAGACCTCAATTGGGTCAACGCGATCAGCGACAAAACGCCCAATCTCTGCCGCCTGGCTCCGGCGGGCGAGCATCATATGCAGGACTTGCATTTTGCGGGCGGGGTTCCGGCGGTCATGAAGGTGTTGGGCGAGGCCTTGCACACAGAGGAAATCACCGTCACGGGTCAAACAGTCGGCGAAAACGTCCGTGACGCGGCGGTGAAAAACCCGGAAGTCATCCGCCGCTATGCCGACACAGGCGGGCTTGCGGTTTTGTTCGGAAACTTGGCCCCCAACGGCGCGATTGTCAAACGCAGCGCGGTCAAAGCAGAAATGCATGATTTTACGGGATCAGCTCGGGTCTTTGACTGTGAGGAAGATGCCATCGGCGCCATTTACGGCGGCAAGATCCAAAAGAGCGACGTGGTGGTGATTCGTTACGAGGGTCCGGCGGGCGGCCCCGGTATGCGGGAGATGCTCGGCCCCACCGCGGCGATTGTCGGTATGGGACTCGACAGCGACGTAGCCCTGATCACCGACGGGCGCTTTTCCGGCGCGACACGCGGGGCGTCGATCGGGCATGTCTCGCCCGAGGCGCACGCGGGCGGGCTGATTGCCTATGTACAGGACGGCGAT
The DNA here is from genome assembly GCA_964461745.1 of uncultured Oscillospiraceae bacterium. Taxonomy (GTDB): domain Bacteria; phylum Bacillota; class Clostridia; order Oscillospirales; family UBA929; genus JAVBPF01. Next base: position 4,976 of record CAYWWF010000137.1, read on the forward strand.
AAAATCCATATCGACATTGAAAATCACGCCGTCACACTGCTTGTGCCGGACGAAGAAATTCAGAAACGCAAGCTGGACACACAGCGAAAACCGCAGCAAGATTTGACCGGATATCTGAAGCGATACGCCAAAATGGTTTCCTCTGCGGACAGGGGAGCGGTCGTATGCTGACACTGGACAGGATCTACCAAGCGGCCCACACGTTAAAAGGCGTCGTGCGAAAGACAGACTTGATACGATCCCAAGGCATAGCACCGGACTGTGAACTGTATCTGAAGACCGAAAACTTGCAAATCACCGGGTCGTTTAAGGTGCGCGGCGCGTATTTTAAGATGTCTATGCTGACGGAGAAAGAAAAGACAAGGGGTGTGATTGCCTGCTCGGCGGGCAATCATGCGCAGGGCGTGGCGTTGTCGGCCAAGCAAGCCGGTATCCAAGCCACCATCTTCATCCCCAGTGTCGCGCCCCTTTCCAAAATCGAAGCCACCAAACGCATGGGCGCGGAGATTCGGTTGATCGACGGCGTATATGACGACGCTTTCAATGCGGCGGTCGCGTTTCAAAACGAAAGCGGCGGCGTCTTTGTCCATCCGTTTGACGATGTGGACGTCATGGCCGGTGGGGGCACGATTGGACTTGAGATTTTAGAACAGCTCTCCGACCTGGATGCCGTAATTGTGCCGATTGGCGGTGGCGGCTTAATCTCCGGTGTTGCCTTTGCAATCAAGAAGCTAAGCCCCTCCTGTAAGATCTATGGCGTGCAGGCGGTGGGTGCCGGCAGTATGCACGAGTCTTTCCGGGATAAACATCGAATTGATTTGAAAAAGGTGTCCACCTTTGCCGACGGCATCGCGGTGAAGTCTCCCGGCGTAATCACCTATGGGCTTTGTGAGCAGTATGTCGATGAGATTGTCACCGTCACGGACGATGAAATCGCCACAGCCATACTCACCCTCATGGAGCAGCAAAAATTGGTGTCTGAAGGCGCCGGTGCGGTGGCTGTGGCGGCGGTGCAGTTTCAAAAGTTGCCCATAGACGGGAAAAAGGTCTGCGCGATTGTTTCGGGCGGGAACATTGATGTGAACATTCTGTCCCGTGTGATCGGCCGGGGTCTTTTGACGACAGGGCGACTTTCGGAGCTGAAAATCAAAATGCT
>CAYWWF010000138.1:0-1071 GCA_964461745.1 uncultured Oscillospiraceae bacterium
GCCAGTGGGCAGATCAAGAGGACGTTTGAGGACAATTTGGCTCGTGTTTTGAAGCTCAAACGGGTCTCGGCTCCGCTGTTTGTGGAGTCACAATCCGGACTGAACGACGATCTCAACGGTGTCGAACGCCCTGTTGAGTTCGATGTGAAAGAGACGGGCTCTTCGGTTCAGATCGTACATTCCCTGGCCACATGGAAGCGCTTGGCGCTGCATCAATATGGTTTTCCGGTGGGCGAGGGATTGTACACCGACATGAACGCCGTGCGGCGCGACGAAGTCATGGACAACATCCATTCGATTTACGTTGATCAGTGGGATTGGGAAAAGGTTATTGACCGCGCCGACCGTAATCTGGATATGTTGAAAGAGACGGTGCGAAAGATCGTCGGGGCCATCTGTGACACGCAGGACGCTTTGGCGGCCCAGTACCCAAATCTTGCGGGCACCGTGTTGCGGGACGTTTCCTTTATCACCACACAAGAGCTTGAAGATTTGTATCCAACACTGACCCCAAAAGAGAGGGAAAACGCATACCTCAAAGAGCACAAGACTGCGTTTTTGATGCAAATCGGCGACCGCTTACGCTCCGGCGAAAAGCACGACGGCCGGGCCCCGGATTACGACGACTGGGCGCTCAACGGCGACATTTTGTTTTGGAATGATGTTTTGCAGTGCGCGTTTGAAATCTCATCGATGGGCATCCGCGTGGATGAGAAGTCCTTAGACGAACAGCTCAGCAAGGCCGACTGTAACCACCGCCGCACTTTACCCTTTCATCGGATGCTGCTTGAAGGTAAGTTGCCGCTTACGATGGGCGGTGGCATCGGTCAATCCCGACTCTGCATGCTGTTACTCAAAAAGGCGCACATCGGCGAGGTACAAGTGTCGGTTTGGGATGCGCAAACGCTGGAAAGCTGTAAGGCCGCCGGGATTGAATTGCTATGAGGAGTAAGCCATGAACGTGATTCCCGAAATCTTCGCGTCGCTCTTGTTCCATGACGCCGTCATGAAAGAGAGATTGCCGGAGGATATATACGCAGCCCTGAAACAAACAATTCGGCAGGGCACACA
>CAYWWF010000138.1:1171-6066 GCA_964461745.1 uncultured Oscillospiraceae bacterium
ATGCCGGAAGCCGGCGTCGAGCAGGAGTATTTCCTGGTGGATCAGAAACTGTACTTACAACGGCCTGATCTCATGTACACGGGCCGGACGCTGTTCGGCGCGCGCGCCCCAAAGGGACAGGAGCTCGACGACCACTACTTTGGGAACTTAAAACCCAGAGTGGCCGCCTTTATGAACGAGCTGGACGAAGAACTCTGGAAGCTTGGCATCCCAGCCAAAACCCGGCACAACGAAGTGGCCCCCGCGCAGCATGAGCTCGCGCTTGTTTTCAGCACCACCAACATCGCCACGGATCACAACCAGCTCACGATGGAACTCATGAAAAGCATCGCGAGCAAACATGGGCTCTCTTGTCTGCTCCATGAAAAACCCTTTGCGGGCGTAAATGGGAGCGGAAAGCACAACAACTGGTCCATTTCCACCGATACAGGCGTCAATTTGCTGGAATCTGGCGAAACTCCTTACGAAAACGCGCAGTTTCTTTTGTTTTTGGTTGCCGTCTTGCAGGCGGTGGACGAGTATCAAGACCTGCTTCGGGTCTCCGTGACCAGCGCCGGTAACGACCATCGATTGGGTGCGGGCGAGGCACCGCCGGCCATCGTGTCCATCTTCTTGGGTGATGAGCTCACCGAGATTTTAGAGGCGCTCGAAACCGGCGCGGAATACCAAGGCAAAGAGAAATCTCCGATGGAAATTGGGGCCGCGGTACTCCCACATTTTCATCGAGACACCACCGACCGCAACCGGACGTCACCGCTTGCATTTACCGGGAACAAGTTTGAATTCCGTATGCTTGGCTCGGCTTTCTCCATCGCTGGTCCGAACATCGTTCTCAATACGGTGGTCGCAGAGGTACTGCGACGATTTGCGGACACACTTGAAGGCGCGAGTGACTTTAAAGACGCACTAAAAGCGCTGATTCGGGATACAATCCGCGCGCACAAACGCATTGTGTTCAACGGCAACAACTATGCCGAGACCTGGGTACATGAAGCCGAACGGCGCGGACTCTCCAATCTCAAAACCACGGTTGATGCTCTGCCGGCTTTCGTCTCCACGAAGAGCATCGAGCTGTTTACCCGGCATCGTGTGTTTACCGAAGCGGAGATCCGCTCCCGATATGAAATTTTGCTGGAAAGCTACTGCAAAACTCTTCATATTGAAGCGCTTACGATGGTGGATATGGTCAGACGCGACATGATCCCGGCTTGTGTCGGCTATCAAAATGAGCTGGCCCAGCTTCTGCAATCGAAGAAAGCCTGCGGTGATTTTGATACCACACTCGAAGAACAGCTTCTGTCGACCTTGTCGAAACTCTCGGCCTGTCTGTGGGAAAAAACACGGAAGCTTGAAAACGATTTGATCAGGACACAACAGGTTGGTGACAGTCTCGCTCTGGCGACGTTTTACCGTGAAACCATTTTCGTCGGCATGTCGCAACTCAGGATTGTCGCCGATGAATTGGAAACGTTGGTTGCCAAAAAACACTGGCGTTGGCCGACGTATGCGGAACTGCTTTATAGCGTAAACTGACATTCACATACCACTCGCAACAAACTCATGGAATCGTGCGTTTTCAATCCTTTAACGGGTTTGAAATCGATAAACAAGGGCGTTTATCGAAAGCCGGTTTCTCGTCGGTTTTCGAAGAACGCTCTTATCGTTAGGAGGAAAGACTATGTCTTACACGGCTAAAGTATTGGAAGAAACCATTCGGAAAAACCCGGGTGAGCTGGAATTTCATCAAGCGTTGACAGAAATTCTGCCCACGCTGCAACCGGTTTTGGATGAACATCCCGAGTTTGAGCAAAACTCCATTCTCGAGCGCATCGTTGAGCCCGAACGCCAGATTCTATTTAGAGTCCCTTGGGTCGATGACTCAGGCAAAATCCAGGTCAATCGTGGATACCGCGTGCAGTACAACAGCGCCATCGGCCCGTATAAGGGCGGGTTGCGTTTCCATCCGACCGTGTGTCTGAGCATTGTCAAGTTCTTAGGGCTTGAGCAGATTTTTAAGAACTCTTTGACAGGCCTTCCGATCGGCGGCGGCAAAGGCGGCGCGGATTTTGACCCCAAGGGCAAATCCGACCGTGAGGTCATGGCGTTTTGTCAGAGTTTTGTGACCGAACTTTACCGTCATATCGGCGCGGACATGGACGTCCCGGCCGGAGACATCGGTGTCGGCGGACGTGAAATTGGTTACATCTATGGGCAGTTTAAGCGGCTGACCGGTCTGTTCAGCGGCGCGTTCACCGGCAAAGGCCTGGATTACGGCGGATCTCTCGTGCGTACGCAGGCCACCGGTTACGGTCTCGTCTATCTTGTGGAAAAAATGCTCGAATCCATGGGCACAACGTTTGAAGGCAAGACCGTCGCGATTTCGGGTGCAGGCAACGTCGCGATCTACGCGGCGGAAAAAGCGATGCAGATGGGCGCCCGCGTGGTGACCATGAGCGACTCCAACGGTTACATCTTCGACGCCGAGGGCATCGACTTGCAGACCGTCAAGCAGATCAAAGAAGTGCAACGCGGCCGCATCAGCGAGTATGTGAACCATCACGAACGCGCAGAATATGTTGAAAACGGCCTCGTGTGGTCTGTTCCCTGCGATGTGGCGCTGCCCTGCGCGACACAAAACGAACTGCGTGAAGACGGAGCGGTACTTCTGGCGAAAAACGGCTGCCTGGCCGTTGCCGAAGGCTCCAATATGTCCACGACGCTGGAAGCTGTTCACATTCTCCAGGACAAAGGCGTCTACTATGCGCCCGGTAAGGCCGCCAACGCCGGCGGTGTGGCCGTATCAGCCCTTGAGATGGCGCAAAACAGTGCGCGTCTGTTCTGGTCGTTTGACGATGTCGATCAGAGACTCCAGAACATCATGCACGGCATCTACACGAACATCTCTAAGGCCGCCGAGCGGTACGGACAAAAAGGCAACTTGGTCGCGGGCGCGAACATCGCGGGCTTCATGAAGGTCGCCAACGCCATGTTGTTGCAAGGCGCGGTCTAATCGTATCGATTCAGAATAAAAACAAAAAATCTCCTTTTCCCCCGCCCTCAGCGGGGGAAAAGGAATCGGTTTATCAAGGAGGTAACACCATGGAAACCGGAACCTGCACAACCGTTTCACTGGGAAAACCCATCCAGGCGCCCGTCCTGATTCCTGTCATCCATGCCGCCACACCCAATTGTGTAAACGAGCCGTTTATGGTGGACGGGCAGTCGTATCGGGTTACTTGTGTGTCCTTCGGAACCCCCCACGGCGTCGTATTTGTGGACGATATTGAGAGTACGGACGTGACTGCTCTCGGTGCCGCTCTCGGTGCTCACTCGCTCTTTCCGCAGGGGGCCAGCATTGTATTCGTTCAGGCGTTGGACGGAGAGCAGCTCAAAGCCCGAGTTTGGCAACGCGGCGTGGGGGAGGTCGCCTCCACACCCGAAGCCCTCGGCGTAGCGCTCACGGCCGCCTGCCTGACACAGAAGGTTTTTCTACGGGAGGCGGATGTCTCAATGGGTGGCCACAGCTTCCATGTCGAGTGGAAAGGCGAAGACAACAGTGTGTATGTAACGGGGCCCGCTGAACTTCTGAGCGCATAAGTATTGTCGAAAAATTGTAGAGTTTATCACAATGATCCCCCCGGCCTAGCCGGGGGGATCATTGTGATAGGCTAAAAGCATCTTGCTGTGCGCTGCTCGGCACAGTTTTCGGCAACTTTTCCGGTGTCGCACTGATAGCAGACCTCGTTGGGCAGGGGGCCTCCGCTGAAAAACGCGTCGAGGTTCCCCAAGGTGGTCTGCGCGATGCCTTGCAAGGCCTCTTCGGTCAAAAACGCTTGATGCGAAGTCAGCAGAACATTGGGTTTGGAAACCAGGAGTGAAAGCACGTCGTCTCGGATGATGGAACCGGAGAAGTCTTCAAAGAAAAGGTCGGATTCCTCTTCATAAACATCGAGCCCCGCCCCTCTGACCGTCTCATCGTTGAGCGCATCGAGCAACGCGGTTGTATCAATCAACGCGCCGCGGGAGGTGTTGATAATAAAGACGCCTTTCTTCATTTGCGCAAACGCCGCTTTGTTTAAGATGTGCCGGGTTTGTTCTGTCAGTGGGCAGTGCAGAGAGATCACGTCACTTTGAGAAAGCAGTGTCGATAGCGGGACATATTCAAAATCGGCATTTTTTTGCGGAAACAGATCAAAAGCTAAGATGTTCATACCAAAGCCTTTGCAGAGGTCGATGAACACCCGTCCGATGCGGCCGGTGCCGATGATGCCGGCGGTCTTGCCGTGGAGGTCGGTGCCGGTAAGGCCCACGATGCTGAAATTGAAATCTCGGGTGCGGTTGTAAGCCTTGTGGATTTTTCGGTTGAGAGACAAAAGAAGCGCCATGGCATGTTCGGCTACCGCGTTCGGGGAATAGGCCGGGACGCGCACGACGTTGATCTTTTGGTAGGCAGCTTTGAAGTCCACATTGCTGTAACCGGCGCAACGCATGGCGATAACCTTTACACCGCCGCTGTGCAGGGTTTCAATGACATCTTGACCGATGTCATCGTTGACAAACGCGCAAACACCGTCGTAACCATGGCTCAGCATGGCCGTGTGCGCGTTGAGTTTGGTTTCCACATAGTCAATTGTATAGCTCTCGTTTAACGCGTCGAAGCAAGTCTTGTCATAGGGTTTGGTGTCGTAGAATAAAATCCGTTTCATAGTGTACGGGGCTCCTTACTTCAAAATCATGAAACTCGATGTTATTTTTCCACTTTAACGCCTGGACTATGACGAGTCTACAAAAAAATACTAAAAGGTCATCGTGGTGTGTTCTTTGTAAAACGAACACACCACGATGACTTTTTTCTTTTTAGGGTATTTCTTTGCCAACAAAACCTTGTACTGGCT
>CAYWWF010000139.1:0-6015 GCA_964461745.1 uncultured Oscillospiraceae bacterium
TGATCTTGCTTGTCTGCCGCCGATTGAGGCGGCGCTGGATTGCTTTTGGGATTGTTTTTTTACTACTTTCCGCCTACGTCCTCACCGCCGGGGCTCCGCCGTCGGCGGTACGCGCGGCGGTGATGCAACTGTTTTTGCTGCTCGGTACCATCACCCGACGGGACTATGACGGCTTTACCTCCCTCTCGCTCGCGCTTGTGTTTCTGCTGTTTCTGAACCCTTACGCGATCACAACCGTCTCGTTCCAACTCTCCTTTACTGCCACATTCGGGATTTTGCTGCTCGGAAGCCGATGGAACAAGCGCGTCTTCCTTCTGCTGATCCCGCCGGACAAGCCCGTCCGCGCCTCCACGGAAGAGACCCTCCGGGCGCGCGTAGGTGAGCACATAATCCGCTTGTTCCAACGCGTCGGCGCGTATCTCTCCCTTGGGTTTGTGACCACCCTCGGCGCGCTGATGTTTTCCGCGCCGTTGCTGGCGATTTATTTCAATACCATCTCCCTCGTGTCCATTCTCGTCAACCTCTTGGCACTTTGGGCCGTTACGCTGTGTTTTTCTCTCGGCGCGTTTTTACTGATTTCTTCGTTTTGGCCGCTGCTGTCCGGTGTTTTTGCGGCCATACTGCATGTTTTGCTCTCATACCTACGCTTTGTTGTGAAATTGTTCGCGGGTGTGCCGTATGCGGCGCTAAAGCTCAACAACCCGCTGTTTGTCTTCTGGTTCCTCTTTGCCTACGCCACACTTTGGCTGACATTTTTCGTCTGGATTCGCGCTCGCCGGGAGCCTGAACGAAAGATCCACCCGTTTCGTTTCGCGCTTCCCCTGCTGGCGCTTTCCCTTGCTTTCACCCTTGTCCTCAGCCGTTTTTACCAGCAGAGCGTTCGCCTTGTTGCCATCAACGCGGGTGAGGGTCAGTCTACGCTGCTGCTGCACCCAGAGGGAGCGGTGCTCGTAGACTGCGGGGGCAACCTCGGGAATGTCGTCACACAAGTCAAAGACATCTTACTCTCAACGGGCAAACAACGCCTCGACGCTCTGGTTTTGACCGGCATCCAACCGGACGCGGCCGGGTTTGTACCGCAGTTATTGCAGCGTGTACCGGTGGGTACACTGTATTTACCCGCCTCAACTGCGACAGGCAACGCCGCCCGCGTTGATCCGGATTTCGAATGGCGGGAAGAAATTCTTCTGGCCGCCGGTCTCAAAGGCATCCCCACCTATCCCATCGCCGACAGCGCGGGACTCACACTCGGGGACCTGTCTCTGTCGTTGCTCGCAATCAGCGAGCCGAAATCGCAAACAGCTTCGCTTTCCGTCTTGTTGGAACGCGGTGACTTTCGTGCCCTACTTCTCGGCAATGTCTCCGGTGCCACGGAACGTCTTCTTCTGCGCAAAACTGAGCTACCTACGCTCTCACTGCTGCTTGCGGCCAACCACGGGGCCGGGGACGCCACCACCGCGCAGTTTTTGGATGCGACAGCACCTCTGGCGGCCATTGTCCCGGTGGGGCGCAACTTCTTAGATCATCCAGCAGACGGCACGATGAAACGGCTGGCGGAAAGCGGCGCCTCTGTTTACCGAACAGACGAAAACGGGAACATATGGGTAACCCTTTAATGTTGGTATTCCCCCCGCCGTTGGCGGAGAATGCAGAGTTATTATGGGGTGCTCAAAACTCCTCGCAGTCCAATCGTTTTGAAGGCGGATTCATTTCGACTTCAAAACATCCTTGTTCCAAATCCTCTAAAAACCGCAGTTTTTAGAGGAACTTAAACATTGAGGTGCCACATGGCCAAACACGATGCATTTACCGCCGTCAAGCAGGACATCGAAAACGGGACGCTTTCGCGCCTGTATGTCTTCTACGGCGAAGAGAGTTACCTAAAACAGTTTTATTTGCGGCAGCTCAAAGAGCACTTCGGCTCGGAGGACGGCTTCAATTATGACAGCTTTGACCCACAAAGCATCACGCCCGAGCGTTTACAAAACGCTGTGGAAAGCTTGCCTTTTCTTTCCGAACGCAAGCTCATCGTGGTGCATGATGTGGACGTGTTTAAGCCTGGAGAAGCACTTGGAAGCGTGCTTGAGCCGCTTCTTTCCGACTTGCCGCCCCATATCTGTCTCGTGTTTTCCTATGACACCCTCCCCTTCAAGGCCGACGCGCGAACAAAGGCCTATGCCGCCGTCACAAAGGCCGGGCGCATCGTGGAGTTTGCCGTGCAAGGGCAGCGGGAATTGATCCCCTGGCTGCGCCGCCGCTTTCGGGCATTGGAACGCGAGGTGGATCCGTCCCTCTGCGACTATATGATTTTCCGCTTCGGTCCGCAGATGCACGGTTTGGCGGGTGAAGTAGAGAAAATCGCAGCCTTTGCAAAGGATAAAAACATTACACAAGCGGACATCGACGCCGTCGGCACCCCGATTCTCGACGCGGTTGTCTATGAGATGACCGACGCGCTGCTGACACGAAACATGACGCTGGCGTTTGATAAGCTTTTGATCCTCTTACAGATGCGCGAAGAGCCCATTTCCCTGCTGGCTGCCATCGGCAAAAGCTTGCGTGGGCTCTATGTGGCCCAGTGCGCCAAGGCAGCGGGGGCCTCTGTGGATGAGGTCATGCGCGTCTGTTCCTACCACGCGCGCTACCCTGCGCAAAAACTCATGCAGAACGCGAGCCGCCGCTCTCCGACCTGGTGCCGCCGGGCGCTGAAGCTCTGCCGTGAGATGGACGTCGCGTTCAAAAGCAGCGGACTGCGCGGCGACGAGCGCGGTCGAAGCCTTGAGTGGCTTTTGAGTCGATTGAGTGAAGACGAGACGGTGAAGGCACATGGTTGAAGTTCGGGAAGTCATCGTGGTCGAAGGGCGTTATGACAAAAATCATCTCTCTCAGATTGTGCGCGCGCCGATTGTCGAAACCGAGGGCTTTGGTCTATTCAACGACCCGGAAAAGCGCGCGTTCCTGCGCAAGCTGGCCGCCGCGCGCGGCTTGATTGTCTTTACCGACGCCGACAGCGCGGGCTTTTTGATCCGCAACCACTTGCGCGGTTTCTTACCCCGCGAGCAGATTAAACACGCCTACTTACCCGATATTTATGGCAAAGAAAAACGCAAGAAAACACCCGGACGCGAGGGCAAAATCGGTGTAGAAGGCGCGCCACCCGCCGTGATCGTAGATGCCTTACGACGTGCGGGGGCCACCATTCGGGCGTTACCAGACTCTACAAATTTGGATGCCCAGTCCACGGACAACGATGCCTGGACACAAGCCACCCCTGCGGACGCTCCACTGACCAAAGCGGATTTCTACGTCTGGGGCCTTTCGGGTCACGGCTACAGCGACGCGTTGCGGCGTTACCTAAAAAAGGCCCTGAACCTCCCTGAACACCTGAGCGCCAACGGTATGCTCTGGGCGCTGCCGCTGTTGATCGACCGAGAGACATTGAATCGATTGGTGGAAGAGGGGAAAACGGCACTGGCTGTTGAGGCTTAGTTGAAAATCCCTTTCCCCCGCCGCAGGAGGTGGAAAGAAAAACTCAGACTTCTGTTTTTCCAAAGCAAGAGGATATCAGGAATAATTCACACAAATTGGCAAAGAATACTCCTACATCCATAGACTGCCGCCGCTGGGTATACCAATATTTCCCGGGCAATGACACCGTTTCCCGGGCCATACATGCGGTCGACAGACATGACTTGAAGGAGGTAAAACCCGTTGAAACGGAAATTTCGTTTGATTCCCTTAGGCCTCGCGCTGCTTCTGCTGTCCCTTTCCTTCTCTTCCACCCTGGCCGCTTCCTCGGACAGTTTGGTGCCCGATATGAGTTCCTTCACCAAAACCGTCTTGGACGGCAAAGATGTCACCTTTACCCGAGACGACTTTTTGAGCCGCGTCTCCATTGGTAACTTCTTACAGGGCATTGTCATCGCAAGCTTACCGGATCCCGATTTGGGTGAACTGCGTTGCGGTACACGCGCGTTGCTGCCCGGAGAAGCCGTCATGGCGGACGAATTCGACAGCATCAAATTTGTCCCGGCCCTGAAAGGCACAGCCAGCGCGGCGTTCTCCTTCCTGCCTGTGTTTGACACCGGCACCAGTGTGGATAAGGTTACGGTCGATTTGAAAATCTTGGCCCGCGAAAACCGCGCACCCGTCGCTGAAAACATGGAGCTCAAGACGTACAAGAACATCGCCATCACGCAGCATTTTCCGGCCAAAGACCCCGACGAGGATGTGCTGGTCTACAAACTCACGAGCAAACCCAAACGCGGCGAGGTCGAGGTTTTGGACGGCGGCACCTTTATCTATACCCCGTATCAAAACAAGACCGGCAACGACAGCTTCACCTATGTGGCGACCGATCCCTATGGCAACGTCTCAACGGAAGCCAAGGTAAAGATCACCATCGAAAAGGCGCAGACCAAAACCGCTTACGCCGACATGAACAATCATCCGGCCCACTACGCGGCGATTCGTTTGGCCGAATCCGGTATCTTCGTCGGCAAGCAAGTCGGCTCTCAGTGCTTCTTTGAACCCGACGCGCCCGTATCGCGCGGGGAGTTTGTCGCGATGGTCGTGGCGCTCACGGGCGAGGAGAGTGTGACGCCCGTCTCAAAAACAGGCTTCGCCGATGACGAAGCCATCCCAGTTTGGGTCAAGCCTTACGCGGTTTCGGCGCTGAGATCTGGCATCATCCGCGGTGTGACCGACAGCACTGGGCGCATTGAACTGCGCGCGACACAGAGCATCAGCCCCGCCGAGTCGGCTGTCATGCTCAACAATGCCTTGGGTATGCCCGACGCCTATGTACCGGTGTTTGCCTATGAGGCGGCTGCCCCCGCCTGGGCCATGCAAGCCTGTGTGAACATGGACGCATTGGGCATCATGGAGGCCGAGCTGTCGACAGAGACCGAGAGTCTCACGCGCGCGCAAGCCGCGGAAATCCTGATGAATGCGCTGGAGTATAAAGAGCAAAACGAGCCGAAAAAGGGTTTGTTGAGCTGGGTATTCGGTTGATTATAAAAGTACCCCCCGGCGAACGCCGGGGGGTACTTGTTATCTGTAACGTATATTCACTTTACATGCCTAAAATCCAATACTTACAACTCAAAATCAATCTCCGCGAAGCTCTTTTTCAACCGCACAGGCTTCGGCGGCACCCGCTTGAGCGGGTCGTAACGGAAGTGTCGGCAATGGTGCCATGAGGGAACAATGCCGTAACGCGTGCAGCCGATTTCATCGTCTCCAAGCTTCGTACCCTTTGTGCAGTAAGCGCAGCGCGGATCGATGTTTTCACGAAACAACATGATGCTGACCTCCCGATGCCTCTGTGCGTTTCCCTCCGCCCAAGGCGGGGAGAAACCGTTTTATTGCCGTGTTTCCAAAAGCGCTTGCGCCGCCGCGAAAGCTTCCGGCAGCTTCGCCTTATCTTTCGCGCCGCCCATGGCGCTGTCGGCCTTGCCGCCGCCGCCGCTGCCACCAGCCACACTGACCACAGCCCGCAGCAAATCGCCCGCGCGGACACCCTTATCCACGGCCGTTTTGCCGCAGAGCGCGGTCACGGTAATTTTCCCATCGCTTTCCGCCGCCAAAACCGCCACGACTTGCGGGTCCGTCTCCCGAAGTGTATCGCCAAGCAGACGCAATTGTCCCGCGTCCTCTTCGACCACTACCGCGAGCCAGTGGAAATCCCCGACCTGCGTCATGGTTTCCAGCAGCCGGGCCGCTTTGTCCTTACGCTCCAAGGCTTGCAGGCGCTCCACGTCGGCGCGCAAGCGTTTGATCTCTGATAGCGCATGTTCCACGCGCTCCGGCACGTCGGACGGCGCGCTTTTGAGTTTATGCGCAAGATCCGAGAGCGTCTGTTTGTCGTGCTCTGCGCTCTCCCGGAAATGTTCACCGGTGATGGCCTCAATGCGCCGCACGCCCGAGGCGACGGAGCCCTCGGAGGCAACCCCAAACAGTCCGATTTGCGAAACATGACCGACGTGGGTACCGCCGCAGAGTTCACGGGAGACA
>CAYWWF010000140.1:0-6004 GCA_964461745.1 uncultured Oscillospiraceae bacterium
TTAAATATTGTTACGGTTTTAAGCTTGACGAAAAGGCACGAAAGGGCTACAATGTATCCGGCTTATAGAAAAAACTTGAAGAATCTTGGAAGACGATGGTGATGTCGGTCAGATTATTAGGATTGGTGAAGAAAACATACGGAAAAGTACATCATGGTTGTGTCAAATACAGAAGATAAAATGAGAAAACAGGCGTCTTTTCTGAGTGGATCGGAGAAAGATGCCCCGGGTTATCAGAGGTGAAAAAATGAACAAAAGAGAAACAAAACAATGCCCTGAGAGGGAAAAGAGAAAGAGACTGTCAAGCCTTACGTCGCTTTGCCTGGTGGCGCTGATCCTGTTTGCACTTGCGGGAGGTTGCGCGCAAAGCGAACTGACCGATGTCGTAGTGCCGTCAGGCGGCGGCATCTCACCGAACCCCGACATTGAAATCTTACCGAGCGGAGAACCGACGGACGAGTCCACGCCGCCCGAAGAAGAACCGACACCCACGCCGACACCGACACCCACGCCGCCGCCGATCTACGACCTGCCGGATGAGGAACTGGTGGACTATACCGGCCCCGTGGAGCACATCTTTGTACATCCCCTGATTGCTTATCCCACAAGAGCCTTCGACGGCAGCAAATTTGGCGACAACATGGACGACTGGTTTGTCACCGTCAGCGAATATAAGAAAATCTTACAAAGTCTTTGGGAAAAAAACTTCATCTTGGTCGACATCAACGACTGCTTTGAGGAATACACCGACGACAACGGAAATGTTCGGATGCGCAAAGCCAAACTGCGCTTGCCGCCGGGCAAAAAGCCCATCGTCTTCTCTTACGACGATGTCAACTACTATGAGTATATGCGGCAGTACGGCACCGTCAACCGTCTTGTGTTTGACGAGCAGGGCAACATCGCCGACGAGTCCGTGGATATGGACGGCAACACCATCATCACACGCGAACTCGACGTCGTGACGGTCATGGACACCTTTGTGGAAGAACATCCCGATTTTTCATGGCGCGGCGCGAAAGGCTGCATCGGCGTAACAGGCTTTGACGGCATATTGGGCTATCATGTCCAAGCCGATTCACCCAACCGGGAAAGTGAGATCGAGGCGCTGAAACCGATCATCCAGCGGCTCAAAGAGACCGGATGGACCTTTGCCTCACACAGCTATGGTCACCCGCACTTCGCGTCCATTTCGTATGAGAAACTCAAAAGCGATACGGACAAGTGGTTGGATCAGGTCGGTTCCCTGGTTGGGGAAACGAAGATTTTGCTCTATCCGTATGGAGAGGCCGTGCCCGAGGGCAGCGACAAAATGAAATACCTTGAAAAGAGCGGCTTTCGCGTGCTCTGCACTGTTGGCATCAATCCCTACGTCAAAGCCTCGGCGAGCACCAACACGATTCTCTACGAGCGGCGGCATCCCGACGGCACGACGTTGCGGCATGGACGCAAACGGTATATGGATCTCTATGACTGTAAAGAGGTTATCGATCTCGACGTGCGACCGAATCGTCCTTACGATTTTGATATTTCGTAATTCTTATCTCTTTACCTCCCCCGCCTGCGGCGGGGGAGATTTTTTTGCGTCCTTTCCCCGCCGTTGGCGGGGAGAATAATCCTTGCTGCATCCTTCACTCGGGGGTTTCGGAAATATTATTCTGTAGGGGCCGATTCCATATCGGCCCGCAAAACGCCACACCCATCGGCGGATATAGAATCCGCCCCTACAAAGAGACCTTTTCCGCCTTTGTTTCGCAATAGGCGCAGTGTACGTCTGTAAACAGATGGGGCAATGTGGGCTCTTCCGCACTGACGCAGTTTGCGTTCGGGCAGCACAGGGTGGTGTCCTCATGCGGCGCGTCTTCGTGCGGCGCGGGGAAGGACGTAAAGGCGGGGATGTCCGCGTGAGGTTTGCATCCCAAAAGTTCCGTAAGCAGCGCCATACGGATGTACATGCCGAGCTTGGCCTGCTCAAAGTACACCGCCCGGGGATCCGCGTCCACGGCCGTATGGATTTCATCGACACGGGGCAGCGGATGCATGACGATGAGGTCTTTTTTCGCCAGACGCAAATTCGCGGGCGTGAGCACATAGACGCCACGGTGCCGCTCATACTCGAGCGGATCGACGAAGCGTTCACGCTGGATGCGCGTCATGTACAACACGTCAAGCTGGGGCATCGTAACATCCAAACCTGTGACATAGAACACACGCGCGCCAAGGCGGCTCAAATGCTCACGCAGATAGGGCGGTAGCGTAAGTTCGGGCGGGGAGATTAAGAAAAACTGGTTGTTTGGAAAGCGGACAAGAGTCTCAATCAGCGAATGCACGGTGCGGCCATATTTTAGGTCACCACAGAGGCCGATGTTGAGCCCCTGGAGTGAGCCGCGATAGCGTGTGATGGTGGTCAGGTCGCAGAGGGTTTGCGTCGGGTGCTGATGCCCACCGTCTCCGGCGTTGATGACAGGGCAGGAGGCAAAAAGGGAGGCAGCTTTGGCCGCGCCCTCGCGTGGGTGGCGCATGACGAGCGCGTCGGCGTAGCCCGAACACATGATGATCGTATCGCGCAGGGTTTCACCTTTTTTGACCGAGGTCACGGAGGGGTCGCTCATCGAAAAGACACCGCCGCCGAGGCGCAACATCGCGGCTTGGAACGAAAAGCTTGTCCGCGTTGAGGGCTCAAAAAAGAGATTGGCCATGACCCGCCCCTGCGCCGCCGTGACATAGTCGCCGGGGTGGGCGATGATATCCTCAAAACGCCGGTACAGCGCGTCCCAGCGCGCGGGTGTGATCGCGTGTACGTCGATGAAATGTTCCAAGCGTGTGGCCTCCTTAGGGTCGTCAATGAAAAACTCTACGTTTCATTGAAAAGGACGAGACACGAATCATACCAATCTTCCATGAATGGGTCGACAAGATTTACGAGGATTTTTGTCGTCTGACAAGGAAGAGGAGGGAGAAATACTTTGTGTATTCCGACTGACTATGACGCAGTCAGACGGCAAAAAGACCGTAAAGATGTCGACTGCTTTATGGGAGATTGGTATAAGGCTACAGTAAGACGAAAGTAACGCCATTGTTGTGGCGCTCCAAGTCGTCGTCGCGGCGCAATTCCGGGCAGGCCGCCAGAAGGAGCCGCGTGTCCTCATCGAAGATCGAGAAGCGCTCGCCCCAGACGATCATACGCAGTAGACCTTTTTTCGTTTGGCGCTCTAAATAGAGACGGGCCTCCTGCCGGATACGCCCGCCTTTGCCGCTCGAACCGTAACCGTGGATGAGCTTGAGAGCCTGAAAGCCCAAAGTACGCGCGGCGTGCATTTCATAGGTCAGGCGGCGTATGGCCGCGTCGGAGGTGGGCAGGCCTTGTTCTAAATTGATGACTTTCAGGGACATGGTGGTTCCTTTCAGTCTGTGCCCCAATTGAGATTTTGGGCACAAATTGGTCAGTGGAAGTTTTTCCGGGAATTGAATTCCCAGAAAAAGAAGAGAACATGATTTTTCGCCAAGGGCGGAAGACGCCGCGAAGCTAAGCACGTCCTAAGACATGCACAATGCCAAAAAGCGAGAAAAAAGCGGCGACTGGTCCGGCAGTGTGGACTCGGCGTCCTTCCACGCGGCGGGGATCATGCGCTCAGGATGCCATTGCACCGCAAAAATGGGCAGATGGTCGTGTTCCATCGCCTCGACGACGCCGTCACGAGAGAGGGCCGTCACATGGAAACCCGAAGCCGGAATCCTCACCGCCTGATGGTGATAGGAGTTGACCGAAAAACTTTCGGGGAACAAGCCGTCAAGATAGCGGCTCTCACCGAGGCAGATGTCGTGCGTGACGCCGCCGCCGTGGTGTAGGCCGCACTGCGCGGGCAGATCCTGCCAAAGTGAGCCGCCGAAGGCGACGTTGAGGGCTTGCAAACCCCGGCAAATGCCGAAAATCGGCTTTTTCGCGGCGGCAAAGGCTTCGATCAAAGACAGCTCATAGGTGTCGCGTTCGGGGTCAATCAGCACTTCATCGCCGAGCGGGACTTCTCCAAAGCGTTCGGGGGCCAAGTCTACCCCGCCGGTGAGCAAGAGTCCGGCGGCACTTTGCGCCAAGGCCTCGTGCCCAACGGAGAGCGCCAGCACCGGAAGGCCCCCGGCGGCCCAGACCGCGTCGATGTAGAGTCCGGGGGTCGTGCGGAAAAAAGAGCGTCCGGGGCTGTCGATGAAGGTGCCGGACAAAGCAATCAGAGGACGGTTAGAGGCGGTCATACGCAACTCTCCCTTCCTCTTATGTCTATGCGCGCGCGAGCGGCGCTAAGCGCCGGGACAAGCGCAAACAGCTAAGGCAAAATCGCGCAAATCAGATACATTACGCGGGAGTATCGTCACGCAGGTGTATCGTCAATTGGATGCGCCCAAGCGGAAAAAAGACTCTCACCCCATCGATCTACGCCGACGACGAGCGGGAAATCCTCTAAAATCAATTCTTTGATGGACTCGCAGCCAAGTTCCGGAAACGCAAGCTCGCGCAGAGAGCGCACGCAGCGGGACGCGAGCGCCCCCGCGCCGCCGATCGCGCAAAAATATGTAGCGCCGTGCGCGCGCAAAGCCTCAATCACCGCGTCGGAACGCTGCCCCTTGCCGATGAGCGCGCGGACGCCCTGCGCCAACATTTGCGGCGTAAAGACATCCATGCGGCCTGAGGTGGTGGGGCCGCAAGCGCCGATGACCTGGCCCGGCGGTGTCGGCGTCGGGCCGGCGTAATAAATAACCGCGTCTTGTAAACTTACAGGCAACGGCTTGCCCTCCGCGATCAGCGCACAGAGGCGCTTGTGCGCGGCGTCACGCGCCGTCAGCACCGGGCCGGAGAGCAATACGGCCTGTCCGGCGCGCAGCTCGGCGTGAGGAAGCTCCGAAGTGGTCAAAGAGAGCACGGGCGGGACCCCTTTCTGCGGAATGGGAAGTAAGAAGATTCTCTAGTATGAGAAAAGCGTTAATTCAAAATTTGTATGAGTGGCAAGCGATTTGTCAAAACAGAGAAGTCAGGGCACCCTTGAGATCAGCGAACCGGGTGTCCGCCTTTCGGCGGGATGGGACGCGGCCGTGGGCCGTCTTCGTTGCCCTGCGGCGGGCGCGACAGGGACTTTGTGCCGGGTTCCCCCGAGGAAGGCCAAGAGAATACCGTGGGTTTCGGGCGCTCCTGCGGGAACGGTTTGAGGCCGGGCCCCGGAGCGTGGCGATGGAGCGCGGTGCCGCCGTGAGGGGCCACTGGGTGACGCGCGGACGCGACGGGGGGCGAAGCCGGGTTGGTTGCCTTCGGCGAGGCAACCGAGGCTTGGATTTTGGATGCGTGGCTCATCACCGGGGCGCTGATTCGATTGGTCGCCGAGCCGGGGGCCGCGGAGGGGAAATGATGGGGAGCAAAACCGCTCGGTGCAGCGGTGCTGTCGGAGTTGTCAGGGACGGAGTCCGCTGTAGGTTTTGTACAAGTCTGCACGGCGGTATCAACACGCGGAAGCGTTGGCGTGTCGACAGACGGCAAGATATCCGTATACACTTTGCTGTCCGTAAACATGGACGGCCCGCGCGCCGTCTCTTCGATCGGGGCGGCAACCGAGATCGGCGTCTCATCGGGGCGGCAGACCATGGTGGCATCCGAAGCGGCAACGGTTTCGGCGGGTACTTCGGGGTTTTCGTCAAATGTGGGCGGTACATAGGGCCGCGCCGCGTTTTTGTCGGAAAATTTCAGCGTGTCCAGTCGTTTGCCGACTTGGGTATACAGCTCGTCCATACTTTCCAGCGAAGTCTGGACGGTCTCTAAGTCATCCCGAAGCTTATCGGTGACGCGCGCGGTCTCTCGGCGCAGATCTCCATAACGGAAGCGGGCATCTTCGGTCAAACGCAGGAGCGCGTCGCGCACCTGTTGGGCGCGCATAAGCGCCTCATCCTCAATGGCTTTGGCGCGGGCCTTGGCTTCTTGGAGCAAGGTTTCCGCCGAAAGTGCCGTGTCATCAAAAACTTTCAC
>CAYWWF010000141.1:0-5990 GCA_964461745.1 uncultured Oscillospiraceae bacterium
ACTTCAGCCTGTCAGAGACTGCAAACTAATTTGCGCATAATTCTTGACACTACCGTCGAAAACATCTTGCCTTAGGGTAGTGTTCATACTACTTTGGGGTAAAACGTGCGAAGCGGAGGTGCTACTACCACCCCCGCTTCGCGTCAATATGTCATCCCCGCGAAGACACGGCGCGAAGACAGCGCCTCTTCCCACGCGGTAAACTTTAGAGAGTCTCTGGAGCGATCTACGACCGCTCACGCTCAGCCCTTTCAGGCCACTGACTTGCCAGCACCCGAACGATGCAGCCGAAATCCGATCACAAGCAACACAGCCGCCAGGCCCCAAAAATAGGCGGACATATACGGCACTTCAAAAATGTTCTCAAAAAAACAATGCGCCAACACACCGACCATGCCGGAGAAAATGCCACAGGCCAGCGTGTAGTCGTCCGGCATCTGCCGCGCGCGGAACAGACTGCGCAAACCATTGAGCACCAGGGTACACAGCAAGAAGATATAAGATCCCAGACCCACAAACCCGGTCTCCACAAAGGTCTTCATATAGTAATTGTCCAGGTAGAAGTAAGTGATCTTCTCCATCGTCTGGTTTTGCATGGCCACCGCGCCGCCAAAGCGACCGAGACCGTACCCCAACCAGGGGTTGTTCTTATACAGCAGATCCAAGCCATAGCCCCAGCGCGCCGAGCGCCCGGCCTTTTCATTGGCTGCCGCAAAGTCTGCGGTTGTCAAAAACGCGATGCGGTTAAAAATTTGCGGGATCATCAGCGCCACGGCAAGCCCCGCCAAAAGCAACAGCAAAATGCGTCGATCGCGCAGCAGCGCGAAAACCACGGCCGCCAGCACCAAGCCAAACCACGCGCCGCGCGTAAAGGTGAACACACAGGTCAGACACATACAGACACCCGCAACAAAGAAAAACAGCTTCTTCCACATGGTCTTGAACACATAGGACAGCGCGATCGTGACGGGTGCTAACATCACCATGAGGTCGCCCAAAATGTTCGGACTGCCGATGAGGGAGAACACACGTGTCCGCACACCGGACTCCGCCATGGAGACCCAGTTAGAGGGAATGGGCACGGCGATGATATATTGATAGATGCCGTGCAACGCCAGGAAGGTGCCCACGAGCACAAGTGCTGTGCAGAAAAACAGGATGTCCTTTCGCGAGCGCAGTAAGCGCGCGACAATGAAGAACCAAAGCATGAACTGACAGACCGCGCGAAAGCCCGAGAAAGCCACGCCGAAAATCGGAGAGATCACACACATCAAAAACAGACACACACCAAGGAAAAAATACAAAGGCGCGTCCAGCGGCAACGACAAAGACTGTGTGGGCCGCGGGCGCATCATCTGCGAGAAAAACAAGTAGCAGAAAGCCAATCCGAGAAATATCTCATCCCAATAGGACGCAAAGAAACTGAGACCAGGAAATTGGCGGAACATGTAGTCTATCGGGAAATAGAGCGCGAAAAACAATAGAAAGTAATGACGGATGGACGCACGGCGAAACGGGGCCAAGACTATGCTTTTTGACCGCATCCGACTGGTTTGCGCGCGCTTACGTGCGCGATGCCAGATCGGGGCAAACAAGCCGCGTTTTTTGGCCGTCTCGAAATGCCGGGCCGTATTTGTGTAGAAACGGTCCAGTCCTCGATGCACAAGGGCAGGAAGCCGGGCTGTGGCGCTCCAGCGGGCGGGCGAAGAGAGAAAGCTTAGACCTAAGCGCCGGAGCGTAGATGCCTCAAACGTGCGCGCCAAAAAGCGGAAAAATGCACAAAGCGCACTTTTCCGCGCCATCTCGCGCAACGCCAAACAAAAGCGCCCGAGATAGGAGCCTTTCCAAATCTGCTGCATCATGCAACGGTCACCTTTTCAATCGGGCCGTTGCACTCGAAATAGCGTGTCTTAACATAGTGGCTGATGCCCGCGCGCACTTCCTGCGTGCCGACTTTGATCACGGGGGCATTTGCGTCCACTTTGGCTTCAAGCGTGAAGATCGCGTCCACGCGGGAGGGATCCTCGGCCTCTACGATGCGGCCCTCAGCCGTTGTGGTGGTCGCGATGTTCTTCTCATAGCGCACACTGAGAATCCGCGCGCCATCGACGTAAGTGGAGCCGGCGATCACCCGAGTGTCCAGCGCAAGCAGGCGGTCGATTTCCGGCTGCATCCGGGCTTGCAGCGCGCGCGCGCGCACCTCATAGGTCACCGTGGCCGGGGGATTTACCGTCTCCGATATCTCACTGCCCATGGTGCGCCAGATCACCCCGGCAGCCACAACGAGCACGGCCAAAAGCACAAGCAGATCCACGAGGTTGATGATACCAAACAATTTGCCTTTTTCATTTACGATCTTCATGGGGCGTCCTCCTGCACTGTAGTGGATACGAGTTGCGGGGCAAACAGATCGAACTCTCGGATGGCGTAGCGTATTTTCCCGGAAGCCGGGGGTTGAATTTTCTCCACCGTCTCCGCCTTGATTTTTACGCCCGGCAAGATGTCCGCGAGCCGCTCCTGGAAAACGCGGATGTCATCCTGGGGCATCCCGGGTGTCGGTACAAGGTAGAGTGTGGCGCAGTCAGGTGCGTGTTGAATGAGCTGGAACTGGGACAGCGACTTACAGTTGCGACCGAAATAGACAAACGCGTGCTCATTTACAAGGGAGCCGTCCGGAAGCTGGAACATGCCGGCCTCCCGGCCCTGTAACGACGCGAGCACCGGCAAGGTGATGCCGCAATCGCAAGGCTCGTCCGAAAGCGCGGCGACGTCACCGAGCAGATAACGAAGGCGCGGCATTACATAGTTGTGCAAGTCCGTCACGGCCAAAAGCCCCGGCGTTCCAATCGGCTGGGGTTTCAGTGTCAGCGGGTGCAGCACTTCGAGCAGCGCGTTTTCGGCGGTGCAGTGCAGTTTGCCGCGCGGACACTCATACGCCAAGATGCCCGCGTCGCGCGCGCCGTATTCATTCACGACGGGGCAACCGAAGACCTGGGTAAACAGAGCGCGCTGGTCGGCGTACAGTGTTTCCGACGTAGACAAGACAATTTTAGGCTTATGGCTCAGCATCAGTCCCGATTTTCTCATAAGTTGCGCAAAGGTAAACATCGCGGAGGGATAGCCGTAAATGTATTCCGGTTTGAATTGGTTTATCATACGTACATGCTTCGAGAGATTCTCTGGCGTCACGTCAAAGGCCGGAATGGTCTTGCGGTTTTTGAGATGGCGCTCGCTGAGCCGATGTTTGAGCGACTGCCCTCGGCTCAGATCCAGGGGGTTGGCCCAGATCATCACGCTGCGGGAGCTCGGCGTAATGTCCCACCAAGACAGACCACGCCAACGGGCGGCCTCGTAATGCTCCACGGTATAGCGGTCATAGAGGAAGGAGACGCGCTGGCCGGTGGAACCGCTGGAGGCGCCGGAGATGCAGAGCGTGGTGTCCGCCGTGTCGGCCAGGTAGTCCTCTCGGTGGGCCTGGAAGGCCTCCCGCGTCAGCGGTGGAACCTTGCCCCAGAGACGGCTGAGCAAAAACTCTCGGGTTTCCGGCACACGAAACGCCGGAACATGGCGCAGGCAGTGGGTAAACAACTTAAAAAGCCGTCGGCGCTGCAACTGTTCGAGCTGCGCGGGCGGCAGAGACTGCGAGTCTTTGAGCTCGTTTAAATAGTGCCGTATGCGATTGCCACGGCGCTTTTCCATCAGGGGATAGACCAGATGGTCAATGAATTTTTTTGTTACATCCATAGGTACCTCAGTTAAGTTCCTCTAAAACCTGAGGTTTTCAGAGGAGCGGGAATGATGTCACGTTACGGACGGATGTGGGCATCCGCCCCCACAAATGCGTATGTGAAAAGTAAACGCGGTGACCGTGATCTCAAAATCTTGTTGCTTGACCGATCAGGCGGGCTTATTGTATAATACTTTGCGGGATTTTACAAGTCCGAAAGTGGTAGAGTATCGTAGTAAAATAATTAGGGGCCGACGCCGTAATGCGCGCATATTCAGATGAATGGAGATTTTTTCTCCCATCGAGCCGATTATCGCAGGAATCATTTGTTGATTTCAAGGGAAATCGGCGATGAGTGGGGAAAAGGATCCGTTTAGATGATGTGTGGGCATTGCGGGGGCGGGCCCTGAGAGTGAGGTGGCGGCCACGCGCGTTTTGCATTTGATCAGCGGGGGCGACGTGGGCGGCGCCAAAACCCATGTGCTCTCACTGCTGAGTGGTCTCAAGGACCATGTGGACATACGACTTGCCGTCTTTCGAGAGGGCCCGTTTGCCGAGGAGGCACGCGCGCTTGGCATCCCCGTCGTCGTAATTCAAGACGGAGGCCTGCGTGAGTCTTTACACGCCCTTGAGGCGCTGCTTCGTGAGCATCCTGTGGATCTTTTGCACTCCCACGGCTCACGCGGAAACATGATGAGCGTATTGCTCTCCCGCCGTACGGGGCTGCCGACGGTGACCACGGTGCACTCCGACTACCGACACGACTACAAGGGCCGCCCTTTGGCGCGGCTCAGCTTCGGGCAGATCAACCGCTGGGCGCTGCGGAAAATGCACGCGTACATCGGTGTGTCCGACACGATGACCGATATCCTCATCGACCGGGGTTTTGCCCCGCGTCGGTTGTTTACGCTGTACAACGGCGTTGTCTTTCCGCCGCAACCTCCCAACGAAACAGATGCTCCGGTCGACACTGCGCCAGGAACGGGCCGCGCCGCCTATTGGACGCAAAAGGGCTTCCCGGTGCCGGACGACGCAATCCTTATCGGCATCGCCGCGCGGCTGTTTGCGGTCAAGGATGTGGCGACACTCCTACGCGCGTTTGCCATCGCGCGAAAGGACAACCCTCGCCTTCGTCTTGTCATCGCGGGCGAAGGCCCGCTGCGGGAGAAGCTGGAGGCCCAAGCGGATGCGCTGTCCATCCGGGACGCGCTGTTTTTCGCGGGATGGCTCAGCGACATGGGCGAGTTTTACCGCCAGATCGATATCAACGTCCTCACCTCCCTCACCGAGACCTTCCCCTACGCGATTCTCGAAGGGGTGCGGGAAAATGTCGTCACCGTATCCACGCGCGTTGGCGGCATCCCCGCGCTGATAGACGACGGCGTCAACGGTTATCTGATTGACCCCGGCGATGCGGAAACGCTGGCGACCCGCCTTGTGGCGCTCGGTGCTGACGCCGAACTGCGGCAAACCTTAGCCCGTCGCCTTTACAGCAAGGCCTGTGATAAATTCTCGACAGCCCAAATGTTCAAAACCCAGATCGAGATTTACGAAACCATCCTGCGTCGCGCGCGCCGTAAACGTGACAAACGCGACGAAGTGCTCATCTGCGGTGCCTACGGCCGCGGCAACACCGGTGACGACGCGATTTTGGAGAGTATCCTCAAAGAGATTTATGAAGTCGACCCGGATGTCCCTGTGACGGTACTCTCGCGGCGGCCCCGCCGAACCCGCTGCACCCACCACGTAAACGCGATTTACGGTTTTTATCCCTGGAAGTTTTGGCGGGCCGCGCGCCGCGCGCGCCTGTTGATTTCCGGTGGCGGCAACTTAATCCAAAACGTCACTTCAAACCGCTCGCTCTGGTATTACCTTGCGGCCATCGCCTGGGGGCACAAACTCGGCGCACGCGTATTGATGTACGGCTGCGGCGTCGGCCCGCTCCGGGGCAGCGCGGCGCGGAGCCTTTCGGCCAAGGTCATCAACCGCCATGTTGAGGCCGTGACGCTACGGGACGAGAGCTCGTATAAAGATTTGCAAACACTTGGTGTCACCCGCCCGCGCTGTACCATCACCGCTGATCCAGCACTTTCACTGGAGGCCGCGCCGGACGCACGGGTGGATAGTTTGCTGCTGGGTGCCGAAGTTTTCGACAAGGGGCCGTTTATGGGCTTCTCCGTGCGTGCCTGGCCCGGCTTTGCGCAGTGCGCGCCGGCTTTTGCGCAGGCCGCCGACTATGTGAAAGAGCGGTATGGGCTCACGC
>CAYWWF010000142.1:0-5882 GCA_964461745.1 uncultured Oscillospiraceae bacterium
GGCTTTATAGAAAACGCACCCACTCTTTGTATATGGGATTGCAAAAAATATAATACACAGCCAACTGGACATCAATCCTTTGTATGCCAAGTTGGCGGTCCACCTACTTATTCAGTAGGGATTATCTAGGCAACCTTGATGGAAATTTGGTAGATCTTCGCGTGTATACGTAGTAGGTCTCATGATTGCGAGTTACCAAATCACATGACACACGGGGGGCTGTGACGAAAGCAAATTTCGTCACAGCCCCCTCGGTGCATCCTGTATTAAAAAGGAGTGGAAAGAGATCAGCTAACAGTAACCAGCATTGCCGCTACGGTGCCGGTGCCGTCGTTCGCTTTGACGGTTACAATTGCGGTTCCGGTTCTGAGAGCGGTCAAGCGAATGGAGGCCGCACCCAGGCCGTTGGTGGTGAGGGTCGCGGTGACCAAAGACGGATTTGAAGAGGAGATCATAAGGTCCGCCAAATAGGAGGTCGGGTTCCAGGAAATGCTGACGTTTTGGACGCTGGCGCGCGCTATGCGCACATTCGCGGGCACGTTCAACACGAGCTTTTCAACCGGGCTGAAGAAGGCCTTTTCGATCGCGGCATAAGCCGCTTCGACGTCCTCCACGGTGGCGCTGGCATTTTCCAGCACAAGTCTGGCGTCCTCCAACACGTTTGCTTGGTCGGAGCCGACGGCCACCATGGTCTCAAATTGCTTGATCAGCGATTCCAGCTTACGCTTAGAGTAAACGCAGACGCCGTCGACATACTTTTCATACGGCACAAGCGCGCCACTGGCGGCGGTTAGCGCGTTCTGCGCATTGGCCCATTCGGCCTTTGACGCGGAGGCGTTATCCAGGGTCAACTTGGCCGCAGCAAGCGCCTGAACGAAGGCGGCACGGCTCGCTGCCGTATAATCCATGGGGTTCAGTGTTTCGGCCTGCGCTATGGTGTATTCCAACGCGGTGCGTCTGCCCGGGGTGGTCAAGTCGTCTACAAAGAAGTCGTCCAGGATGAGGTAGGTGGTGGCGCGGTTTGTGGTTGCGGCGGTTTTCACCAAGGAGATGTAGCAGTTTTCGTCCGCACCGGTCTTAAACACGAAGGTCACCGCCGTGCCCCTGGGCTTGCGCTTACTTGGATCGGTTTGTTTGCCGTTTTCACCGAGGGCGTTCACCTCTCCGTTCTTGGGCAGAGGCAGCTCCGCCAGGACTTTCCCGGTGCTGTCCTTTGCCACGAGTTTATACGCGCCGTCGATGGGTGTGTAATAGGTGATACCGACACGGTAGCTTGTCTCAGGCTGGAAGCGCAGAACTGAGGGGTGGGTTCGCAGGATACTGCCTCCGACCGCCGTAGCTGTGTCGTTGATTTTGCCGCTGTAACGACCACTGATAACGTAGGAGAGGTACTGCTTTGCGCCGTTGTTGAAATCCGGATGCTGGTCGGCCAAGTGTACGTTGTCACTGGCGGTGCTGTCGTGCTCGAGAGCCCCCAAGGAGAAATCTACGTTTTCAAAGTCGTCGAAGTAGTAGTGGTCGCCCTGTGGGGTATCTGTGACATGTTCCCAGATGCGAACATCGTCGAATTTTACCTTGGAGGACGCACCCGAGCCGTCGGCCACCTTGAGATATACCGTGGCTGTTCCGGTCTCGTCCGCCTCCAGGATGATGCGCATACGGCGGAATTTGGTGGTCTGGAATTTGTTTTTGATGGCCGTGATATCGGTCTTTGTTAAATAGCTTTCCACACGGGTGCCGTCGCTGTTTTCAGCGCCCAGGCTGACCATACGGTTGTTGTCGTTTTCCACCAGTGCCCAGACAGTCATCGCATAGTCCTTGCCCGGGGTAAGGCCGGTGATCTTCTGGGAGACAACGGCATTCTCGGCGCTGTTTATGACCAGGAGGTTGTTCCAGCGGACGTCCTTGGCAAAGCCGATATGATCCACGGTGCCATCTTCGCTGGAACGCTCCCAGCGACCGGCTTTCTCGTCCTGATCCACGAAGACTTGTGCGTCAAAGCCAGTATCCTTGACAAAGGAGTTCTCCGACCAGTCGCCGGCGGCGGGCAGCCCCGCAGCTTCCTCCATGGTCTTGTAGAGTACGTACGGAGTATTGGCTTTCGCGTTGATGGTGACTTTACCGTCCGAAACGGTGACCGCACCGATGAGCGTCTTACCATGCTCGGTGGTCTGGTAGAGATAGACTTGCGCTAAGTCTTTCCAGGAGTCGGGCAGCGTCCAGGTGGTAGCGCCGCCGTCGGGGTTCCAGTGATAAATTTTGTCTTCTTTGAGGGGATTCCAAGGGATGAAAACCAGACTGTCGGCGCGGACATCCAGTTTGCCGCCGCTGGTCACAACATCGCAGTAGGCCACGGGTTTGCCGTTGCGGGAGACGACCATTTGACCGTTTATCAGCTCGGAGACAACGCCGCCTTCAAAGCTGATGCGGGTGTTGGCCTCATTCCAGGTCAGGATCGGGAAGTACTGAAGATACTTGCTGATCAGGTTGTGTTCATAGAAGAGGGAGACGGCCTCGCCCACCTCATAGATGTTCACCCAGGCGTTCGGGCTGGGTTGCTGCATCCCTTTGAGCAAGGTGCCGGACGTTGGGTCGTTGGCGGGGAAGATGTCCGCGTCGGTATTGCGGATGAAACGAAGGTACTTGCTGCCCTGTCCGCTGGTGGGATAGTAGAGATCGGTACCCCAGTGGGTCCAGACGGTCTGCTGGGCAAAGGGGCCGGAGAACTCGGTGGTGGTCACCCAACCATAGTCCGTGAACATTTCGGACACCTGACGGGAATGCCAGTCGGAGCGACCGTAGATGTCCACATAGATCCAATCCAAAGAAGATTTGTCTTGGCCCGGCAAGGTGGTATCCGCCGCCAATTGGTCAAAGCGCGCCTTCAAGGTGCCGCCGAGCAAGTCCTTATCCTCATCGACATAGTAGGCCGGATCGTACCACTGCCAGTTGACGGAGAGATCTCCGGTGGTGCTGCTGCGCTTGAAGAGATCGTTGTCGATATAGAAGGAATCCAGCATCATCTCGGTGATGTTGACATGTACGCCCACCTTCGTGTTGTACTTGTCGCCCGCGGCCAGAAGCTCCCGGAAACCCTTCACGCCACCAATGCGCTCGCCGATGTGGCCGCCGGCGTCGTTGTGGGCGTCGTCGTGTCCCTCGGCCTGGTAGCCCTTTTGGAGCTGCATCTGACCAAAGCCGTCGTAAAGGTTATAGAACTTTTTCATCATGTCGGCCGAGACGTTGGTATCGCTTTGGGCCTTGCTGGCCGCGTTGTACATGATGTAGCTCACATAGTCCCTGATGTCTTCGCTGCCGTAGGGTTTTTCCATGCAAGCCCGGTAGCCGATGGCGGCATCTTGCCAGTCCACAGCGCCGTCCCCATTCACGTCATCGCGGAGTACCACTTGGCTCCACAGGCTTTCAAGAGGCGGATACTTCTCATCGTCAGCCACGGTCGTCCTGGGGCCACGGTAGTCCCAGCTGCCGCTGCCAATGGCGGCGTAGGTATCTGTGCCATTTTTTGCGACATTGACCGTGTTTTTCTGGTTGGTCTGGTCGATGTTGTTGAGGATCGTGGCCGCGAGATCGCCGTTGGAGAGGAATGCATAAGACAGAGCGCCGTCACCGAGCGCGGAGAATTCCTGACCCACCGGTGTGTTGTCGCCGCCGCGCAGTACGTTGTAGGTACCTTTGCTCAAGTTGTAGCGCCGGTCAGCGATGGAGTTGTAGCCGCCGCCGATGCTGACGCCTTCGAGCGTGGTGCGTGCTCCCGCACCGCTGTTGTACGTGGCACCGGCCAGCTTTAGGTTCGGGAAGCCAAGGCTTCGGATGCGGAAGCCCTTGGGTTCGCTTACCACCTTTGTGTCCATTGTGAGGCTGCCAAGAGCGCCGTCCGCCGTGAAGGTAACCTGCAACTTGAGCGGGGTTTCGAAGTATCCCAATTCCAAAATGTCCGGGTTTTTCGGGATGGGAACTTCCAAGTCATAGACAGCGGTATTGCCTTGCGCGCTGGCCGTAACTTTCTCGATCCGATAGTCGTCACCGTTCAAAGTCACCGTGTACAAGAACTCGTTCGTAGGCTGCGCGGACATGGTCTTGCCGTTCAGGACATAGCCGTTGACTGTGGGGAAACGATTGTCCAGAGAAACCGTCATGCCCGCATCGGTGATGGTCAGGGCGCTGTATTCCGGTGCTGTCGGGGGGGCGGGTTCTTTGTAGGGTGCCACGGTGATTTCGT
Source organism: uncultured Oscillospiraceae bacterium (assembly GCA_964461745.1). Classification (GTDB taxonomy): domain Bacteria; phylum Bacillota; class Clostridia; order Oscillospirales; family UBA929; genus JAVBPF01. The sequence continues at coordinate 4,241 of CAYWWF010000142.1, forward strand.
CAATGGTCATGTCCTTGGCGGCCCACCAGCTCACAAAGCCGACACGGCCGGGGCCCGCGGGCGCGGAACCCATGGTCACCTTCCCGATGACACTGAGATCCCCGGTTTCCTCGTTGGTAAGCAGCGCTTTGAGTTTGTTGCCCACATAGGTAATCTGTATCGTGTACCATACGTCGGGTTTCAGTGTGTCGATCATATCCAGGTTTCCGCTCGCGCTGCTGGTGCCGTACCATTTCCAGTTGCCGCTGTCATACGCGACCATGATCCGTTCGGAAGCGCTGGTGGTACGCACAAAGAAGCCGTAGCGCCCGGCGTTCTCACCAATCTTAAAGCGCGCGGTCATCACGCCGTCTTTGAGCGCCGGTGAGTCGTTGTCGAGGATACGGCCAAAGAAATTCGGCAACTTTAAGTATCCATCCTCAATGGCCGCGCCCTGATAGTTGTCCTGCACGCTCGTATAACGGAAGGTCTTGATTTCATCCCGCTCATCGAAGGTACGGTGGTAGACCGGCGCCTCGGGGGCGGGTTCAACCGTGATGACCACCTCGTCGGTCTTGCCGTTTCCGGTGGTCGCCACCAAGGTAAACGTACCCGCGGCCACGCCCTTGACCTCACCGACAGGGGTGACAGAGCCCGTTGTGGCATTGTTCTTGATGCTCCAGGTCACAACTTGGTTGGCCGCCTGAGGCAGTACCTGGGCGGTCGCCTGAATGCTTTCGCCCACCGTGATGGTGGTCTTGGGTACGGTGATCTTTACGCTGTCGGCCGGGGTTTCAGAGTTCTCTTCATAGGGCGTCCAGCGCAGGTAGTCGATCTCAATGTTTTTTGTCGTATACCCCCAGTGGAAAATACCAAGCTGGCCCGCGCCCGTGTAGGCACCCGTCGCGGTGATTTTCCCGCTCAGTGTCTGGCCGCCTTCTTCAGTCACCGACAGTTCGACATCAGTTCCTTTGTAGGAGATTCTGAGTGTGTACCAAGTATTCGCCTTGGGCGCTGCCGCGGCACAGATCAGCTTGGCCGTTGTTCCGGAAGGGCCGTAGCAATACCAGCCTGCGGAGGTGACACCGGGGTTTTCCGGATCGTAAATAATCATCATACGCTCCGTTGTATTGTTGTTGGTGCGCACGGCAAAGCCGAAGCGTTCCACGACCACGCTGCTCTTGAAGCGCGTGGTCAGTACGCCGTCTGCCGAGGAGGGGGAATCGGTGTCAATGAAACGTCCAGTAGAAAAACCGGTTAGTTTCAAAACGCCGTCCGCGATGGTACGGGTGCCGTTTGGATTGACAAACGCGGTGATGTTGAAGGTCTCGCCGTCACTAAACTCGTGTTCGTAGGGGCTGTCTGCGGGCGCCGCGAGGATTTGCGGAAGCTGCGACACCAACATACAGAGTGTTAGAAGAAGACAGAAGAGCTTCCGTAGAGCTTTGCGTTTCATAATGTTCCTCCTTAGTAAAATGTGTCGTGCCTGAGTCTTGGGGTAACGCGTCTCTCTGGGGAGATGCGTAGTGATACTAAACAGGGTCTGTTGAATTATCAAATACTCCGCATCTTTTTCCCCGTAAATTCGATTGTTTTTCCGGGAATTCATTTCCCGGAAAAACTTCCACTGACCATTTGCGTTGAAAAATCTCAATTTTCCAAC
>CAYWWF010000143.1:0-5874 GCA_964461745.1 uncultured Oscillospiraceae bacterium
AAGGCAAGACCTAATATACTGAGATTTCTACACACGAAAGGAGAAACAAAATGAAGCGTTCGTTCAACTCCATGCCACGCAGGGTCATGGCGGCCTTGCTCGTGGCAGCCCTCTTGCTCTCCATGGTGCCTTGGGCGCTGGCCGCGCCCGATACTACGGGCGTCATCACCGCCGCCGATGGCATTGTCGACGATGTGGACCCCGCCTTTACCTTCTCTGCCGGTTGGGCCACACAGGCCTCAGCCGGTCGTTTCGGCAACACTTACCGGGGCACAACTACGCCTGGGGCATTTGTAGAAATTGCCTTTTATGGCCCGGGCATTTCCGTTCTCACAACCAAACACGCCGGGGGCGGTGAGTTTGACGCCTACATAGACGGTGTTTATGTGGAACGCGGCAGCGGATACGGTGATGGCGTAGTGTTCCAAACCCCGCTGTACCAAGTCTGGAATCTCGCGGACGGCCCACACACGCTGAAACTCGTAGCCGTTGGGCCCATTGAGGTGGATGCGGCCTTTGTGTTGTTGGGGGATCCCTCCTTCATCAAAATCACCGCCGCCGACGGCATTGCGGACGACGTGAATCCGGCGTTTACTTTTTCCACGGGTTGGAATACACAAGCGTCGGAGGGCCGTGTCGGCGATACCTATCGCGGCACGACGAGCGCCGGGGCCTCTGTGGATATCAACTTCCAAGGAGAGGGCATCACCATTCTGACCACAAAGCACGCCGGTTCCGGCTCATGTGATATTTACGTCGACGGCATCTACCTGGGACGCGCAAGCGGATATGGCGGTGGCGTGACGTTTAAGGCTCCGCTTTTTCAGGTTTGGGGCTTAAAAGACGGTCTGCACACGCTGACAGTGGTGGCCGTTGGGGCCACGGAGGTGGACGGTGCCTATGTGCTGACGGAAAACCCCGGGGTGGCCCCGGCCGTCACGATTACGGAGCAGCCGCAGGATACCACGGTCGTAGACGGGGATGAGGCGGACTTTTCGGTTTCCGCCGTAACGGTGCCGGGGGGCGGCACGCTGTACTACCAGTGGCAGATGAAAAATACCGGCAACTGGGCGAACATCGAAAACGCCAACTTTAGCACATACACCACACCGGAAACCCTGGAGGAAGATCAGGGCAACCAGTACCGCTGCGTCGTGGTCGGTTCCAGCACCGGCGGCGCGATTGTGACCGTCTCAGAAGCCGCCGTTTTGACGCTAAAATTCGAAACGCCCACGGTATCCAGAACGCCCAAGATTACGACACAACCAAAGTCCCAAGCGGTAATGTCGCCTCTGGTTGCAAGCTTTTCGGTCGTGGCCGGTGTCTCTGACGGCGGTATGCTTACCTATCAGTGGGAGCGTAAGGCCCCGGGGGAAGACGCCGAATGGGCGGCCATCTCGGGGGCCGTACAGGCCCGGTATACCACACCGGACAGCATGCTTGCCGACGACGGTACACAATTCCGCTGTGTGGTGACCAATGCCAAGGGCGAACTGCCCTCCGCGAGCGCCGTGTCCGAGCCAGTTGTGCTGAACGTCACTGCGCCGAAGCCCCGGACGATTTCGCTGAATCGTGAGACGGGTCGACTCGACGTAGACTACGCAAGTTACCTCTCCCAGCACGACGTGGTGTTCAAGTCCCCGGTGATGCAAGGCCCGAACGGGGCCACGGTGGGCAACGGGCGCATGGGCGCCATGGTCTGGAACAACGGCGGCCTCAAGCTGGAGGTCACAAATGTCGATGCCGCGCCATATTCCTGTATGCCCTCGGGTTTGGTTACTTATCAGAGCAATCCGATGCCCAAAGCGGCGGATGGCTTCTTCGATCAGCGGCTGAACCTCCATTCGGGTACGGTTACGAGCAAATACGGCGACGGGCTCGAGTTCACCGTCATGGGTGACCCGAACAGCGAACTGATGGGCCTCCACGTCGTGGACAAGCGCAAGAATGTCGACGAGGCTTACGTCGATCTGAGCCTCTGGCTTGATAAACTCAACGTCTATCCCAACGCGCCGATGGGTGGTCGTCCCTACGGCAACAAATCCGAGGTTTTCCCAAACGAGGAAACCTGGCTCAACCCTGTCTTTACCGTGCGCGACAATTATGTCGCCATTACGCGCGGTGCGGAAGACCCCAACCGTTTTGGCTATACGATGGCCTTGACGGTCGATGGCGCCGAGTTTACGACGGCGCTTGTCGGCACGGGTACAGACAAAAAGCTGCGCCTCATGATTGACCCCAACGCAAAAGAATACACGGTCTGGATCGTAAACCCCGCTCGCCGTCACGCGGAAAACGCCGACACCTTAGCCGCTGCCGAGACCATGGTAAACGACTTGACGGGTGTCCAGTATGAGACGATCTACCAGCGCTTCACCGCGTTTTGGGCTGATTTCTGGAGCCGTTGCTTTGCGCAGTACCAGAGCGACACGAATTCCGACGTAGACTATCTGGAAAACTCTTGGTATATCTATCAGTATCTGTTTGGTTGCGGCAGCCTTGGTGAGTTTCCGTATCACTTCATGAACGGCGTCTGGCGCGGCAACGAACAGGACGAAGGTCTGTGGAGCTGGGATTATACGAGCTTTAACGAACGTACCTTCTCGTATACGCACTTCGCGACCAACCGGCTTGAACTGACCGACTCGTACTACAACCTCTTCTACAATAACTTGGAAGCGGGTATGCAGTTTACCATTGACCGCTTCTGGAACAGCGAGCGCGACGAGCGCTTCAATCCGAACAACCCGAACTACATCCCCGGCGGCGTTCTTTCTCCGGAACGTCACACCTGGAACGCCGAGCGGCAAGTGGGTTACGAAGGGTGGGAGGTTGGTTGCCCCTACACCACCTCTCTCAACGCGACCGCAGCGGAACACGCCCTTGGCATGTTCGAACGCTACAAATACACGGGTGATGTGGACTACTTGCAAGAGAAAGCCTATCCCTTCATCCGCGCCGTGGGCATCTATCTGCTTAACCACCTTGAGTATGACGCGGCCACGGGTAAATACAACAGCAACAATTCCCACGCGCTTGAGCAGTACTGGCGTGTGAAGAACCCGATCAATGATCTCGCGAGCTTCCCAGCGTTTTTTGAAGGGGCCATAGAGTCGGCGGAGTTCTTGGGTGTGGATGAAGATTTACAGGCGCTTTGGAAAGACCGCATGGACAATTTGGCGCCGCCCAAGACCGAGAGAGCGAGCGCTTGGGCTACCACCACCACCGGTTCCACACTGCGCTATCAGCCGCACGACCCGCCCCGCTTTGTGCAGAGAAACTCCCAGAACCCAGAGCTCGACGTGGTTTGGCCGTATAACCGCGTGGGCCTCTATCAGGAAAACCGCAGCGGCTTTGACTTCAACGTCGCCTGGAACTCCTACATCGACCGCAAGATGCCGATCAACATCTGGACGCCGGAACCCATCGTGGCAGCCCGTCTCGGCCTTGGCGACGAGTCCTTCAACTACGCCAGAAACATGGTCGGACGCAGCCAGACCCAGTCCAACGGCATCCATTACGACGGCAACGGCAGTATGGAGTCCAACGCCTTGATTGTAACCGCCATCAACGAAGAGCTCTTACAGAGTTACAACGACAAAATCGCCGTCTTCCCGGCGGTAATCTCCGATCCCACATTCCACAGCAAGTTCACCTTGCTTGCGCGCGGTGGTTTCCTCGTTACCTCTGAGTATGCCGACGGCATGGTACAGTATGTCTCCGTCGTCAGTCAGCTTGGCGGCCCGGCCACTGTCATCAACCCTTGGGGCGATGGGCAGAACGTTACGGTCACGGAGCTCCGCGGCAACAAGAAGATTCTTGAGAGTCGCGCGCTGGAACTGAGCTTTGACACTATCCGGGACGGCATTTACCTCGTGGAGCTTGCCGCACGGCCTTTGGATCCGGAGGTGGACACGCAGGTGACCATGACGGGCACGAAGAACAACGACCCGAAATACCTCTCCGTGAACCGGCGTATCCTGGGCAGCGAGGGCAGTCAGCCCTTAGCACCCATCACCGCCGAGGACGGCATCGCCAATGAGACGCATCCGGGCTTCCGTTACGTCGGCAACTGGGTTTCCGCGCCCGCCGTCGACCGCTTTGGCGGCATGTTTAAGTACAACAATACGCCCGGCAGCAGCGTGGAAGTCTACTTCAAGGGCCCGGGCATTGTGTATTATTCCACACGGCGCATGGATGGCGCGATCTTTGACGTCTATTTGGACGGCGAGTATCGCGGCAGCAGTTCCCTCAGAGGCAGTGTCGTCACCAAGTACCCCGCGGTTGCCGTAGAGGGGCTCTCCGACGAGACGCACGTCCTGAAACTTGTCATCCAGAGCGGCTACTTGGAAGCGGACGCGGTTGAGGTACGCACCGAATCGACGGGTCTGCTTCGTTCGATTGCGTTGTCCGCGGACGCCAATAGAATCACCGTGAAGGATGGCACACTGCAAATCCGTACGGTCACCGAACCCGTCAACTATAACAGTCTCCAGTGGAAGGTCACCGATCTTTTTGGTGGCGCGACGACAGCCGCGACCATCAGCGGAAGCGGTCTCCTGACCGCGAAAGAAAACGGCACGGTGCGCGTCACGGCCACGGATACGGGCCTGTCGCTGCTCTCCGGCTCCTACATCGTTTCCATCACCGGGCAGTCGACGGCCAAGAGAATTGTCTCTGTCACGCAGCCGGGGAATGTGAATGTGGTCCTGGGCACCGCGTTTGCGTCGCTGGGCCTTCCTTCTCGGGTCACGGCCACGCTGGAAGATCAGAGCACGGCGCAATTGGACGTCTACTGGGATGCGAACGCCTACAAGGCCAATAAGACAGGCACTTACATAATCTACGGCATGCTTCAGGCGACAGCTTCCGTCATCAATCCCAATGGCGTGTATGCCAGTATAGTTGTCTCCGTCAGCAACAACGTACCGCCTACGGCGGTGGCCTCCGTCACGCCCGTGACCGTATCTGCTGTGCCGCAGGGAACACCCTTTGCGCAGCTGACTCTGCCCAATACCGTTGAAGTCACGCTGGGCAACGGAAGCAAGATCACGGTCGGCGTGGCTTGGGAAAACGCGGGTTATGATCGAAACTACGTCGGTCGGCAGATGCTCACAGGGCGTTTGGTCGGCAGCACATTTACGAACCCCAACAAATGCTACGCCGTAGCCAACCTAATCGTGGAACCCGGCACGGGGCTGTATCGAGTTCTCTTTACAGGCGGTTCAGAAGACGCCGTGGGCACCACGCCGACACGGGCCGACACCCCCGCCGATGAGACCTTCGTGTTGCCCCAGAATCCCTATACCAAGAAAAGCTTCCGCTTCCAAGGCTGGAGCGACGGCACCACCCTCTACGCGCCGGGCGCCGTGGATACCATGCCCGCGCGCAACATCCTATTCGTTGCCATATGGCGGCCTGAAGTGGCCCCCACCTATACAATTACATTCACCGGCGGGCCGGACGCTGTCGGTGAGGCGCCCGTACAAGCGAACATGAGCGGTCGCGGCGTCTTCTTGTTGCCGGAGAACACCTTTACCAAGCAGGGCTTCGTGTTTGTCGGCTGGAGCGACGGCGAAACGACGTTGCCATCGGGCGTGCGCTATACCATGCCGGAGCGCAACATGACCTTTACCGCCCAGTTTGATACAAGCTTGCCGACACTGTACAACATCACCGTCTCCGAGATGGAAAACGGCAGCGTGACCCCGAGTAAGACGAGTGCCGCCGCGGAAGAAACCATCACCCTGACCGTCAGCCCCGCCGAGGGTTACAGACTCGTGGCCGGAAGCCTAAAGGTCAATGATGTCGTGGTCACAGGCAACAGCTTTGTTATGCCCGCTGGGGACGTCACCATTACAGCTTCGTTTGAAC
>CAYWWF010000144.1:0-5869 GCA_964461745.1 uncultured Oscillospiraceae bacterium
TTGCTTGTCAAAGAACGCTTTGCTGGATTCTTTGACAAATTTGGAACCGGCCTGTGGGCCGGAAACATCGATTTCCTGAGGAAAATCGATGGGTTATAGAGTTATTCCGATGCGCATATCCCCGGAAAACAATGAAACTTTATTTTCCGCCAGAGGTAAAAAACTCTGCGAAGCGTTTTTCGACACCCTGCGACCGCCACGGGGCGGTCTTTTTCATTTCGGGGCGTCAGGGGGGTGGCTCTTGGTCAATAGTTTTTTATAGGTCGCGTCAATGCCGATGGCCCCAATCGGTGCGGTGATGAGAATGGCCAAAACGGCAACCGCCAAGATCGTGTTGCCCGCGGGCAAACCAAGGGCCAGCGGTATGCCGCCAATGGCCGCCTGCACTGTCGCCTTTGGCCAATACGACAGGGCAGAAAACAGCCGCTCTTTTCCGTTCAATCTCGTTTTGATCAGGCATAGAAACACACCGATCGAACGCGCGGATAGAGACAGCAGAATCAAACAAACGGCGGTAAAACCCGCCTGGCCGACGTACCCTATATCCACAGCGGCACCGACAAGAACGAACAACAAGAGCTCTGCGGCCAGCCACAGTTTTGAGTACTTTCCGGATAGACGCCGGGCCAGGGGTTCATTCAGCTTTAAAATTGTGCCGCCCAGAGCCATGACGGCCAGCAAAGCAGACAGGGGTACATAGGATGCCACCGTTTTTTCCAAGGAGACAAACAGAAAAGACACGCCGAGCAGCAATAACACCTTTACCGTGTCGCGCATATGCAGTTTTTCAAACATCCTCACCACGATAAATCCCGCCACTACGCCAAGCGTAAGTCCCGTCAAAATGGACAGAGGTACGTTTGCAAGGTTAAAAACATCAAACGTCTGCCCCTGGTATAGGCCGGTAAAGGAGGAAAACAAAACGATGACATAGATGTCATCCACGGAGGCCCCGGCTAGAATCAACTGCGGAATGCGGTGGTTCTGTCCGTAGCCATTTTCCATCAGCTTTAGCATTCGAGGGATGACGATGGCCGGGGATACCGCGGCCAGAACGGCACCCAGAATGGCCGCCTCCAAGTAAGTAACACCGAGCAGAATGGGTGCCAGCAAGGCCACCGCCGCCCATTCAAAGGTGGCCGGAACAAAGCACATCAAAACGGCGGGGCGTCCGACCCGTTTCAAATCTTTCAAATCAAGCGCAAGTCCTGCACGGATTAAAATGACGATCAGCGCGATTTGCCGAAGATCCGAAGAGATGTTCAGCAGAGTTGGGTCGATTAGATTCAGAATATGTGGCCCCAAGACGGCCCCGGTGATCATCATTCCGAGCAAGGCGGGCAGTCTGAGCTTCTGCAAAATACCTCCGAGAGTGAACCCGCAGAGCAGTATGAGCGCAAGGCTGAATAACATAGCAAAACCCTCTCGTATCATCTCCGCAAAAAAGCTGATGCCTCTGCGAACGTAAATTCACAGAAGTCATCAGCTCATCAACAAGCGGTTTGGCAAAGCAAGCTTTGCGCAGGGAGAACTTCATTCCCTTTGTTGGGTATGATATTGCGCTGCTAAATAAACTTGAATTTTTTTCACTTCCCTCGCCGTAGGCGGAGAAATGAAAAAAACAATTCACAGTTTAATTGTCGGAGTAATCGTATCACATTCATTGTGAAATTTCAACGGGCATGCATGACGAAGGGAATTAAACCGCCGATTACAGTTCTTCGGAAGGCGGCCTGATTTCCTGCGGGTTTTGACAGACCGCGTCAAGCTGTTCGGGCGTGACTTCACCAAGGGCTTTGCGCCGTTCGTCGATCATCACATGCAAGCGGCCCAATGCGTCGGACAGGCCGCCGACTTCGTCGATGATGCCCTGGGCAACAGCCTCCTCGCCGTAGATCACACTGCCTACGTCCGCCGCGAGCTCTCCGGTACGCAGCATGTACTCCTTAAACGCCGCCTCCGAAATGCGGGAGTTGGCGGTTACAAACTTGACGATGCGTTCCTGGATCTTTTCAAAGTAGGCAAAGGTTTGCGGTACGCCGATGACCACACCGGTCATCCGTACGGGATGGATCGTCATGGCGGCCGAAGGGGCGATGAAGGAGTGCTGGGCGGCCACGGCAAGCGGTACGCCGATGGAGTGCCCGCCGCCGAGTACGAGGGAGACGTTGGGCTTTTTCATGCTGCTGATCAGTTCGGCAATGGCCAGACCGGCCTCGATGTCGCCGCCGACGGTGTTGAGTAAGATGAGCAGACCGTCGATTTCGTCGCTCTCTTCAATGGCCGCGAGCTGCGGCATGACATGTTCATATTTTGTGGTTTTGTTTTGCGCCGGGAGCACTTGGTGACCCTCAATCTGTCCTACGATGGTCAGACAGTGAATGCACCCCTTTTGGGAGCGGGCGGTAACGGAGCCAGACTCAATGATGTCTTCTCGGGCTTCCTTGTGTTTTTCTGCGTCTTTGGCGTCAAACTGGACGGCTTCGGTGTTGTCGCTCATGGCAATTCTCCCCCTTGCGGCCCTGTAGTGTACATCCAGTATGCCCCAAATACAGCGCCTTATGAGCCGGGCAGGAGAAAGCAAAAGCCCCATGCGGCCCAGCAATAACGCTTGAAGCCGCATGGGGCTGATTCGTATTACGGGGCTACTTTATCGTTTGCGCAGACTGTCGATGCCGTCGGGCAGATTTGCGGTTTGTCCGTCGGCGTTGAACTGCACCGCTTGAATGTTTGGCAGTTCCGTCAATGCGAAACAGATCGCGTCGAGTGTTTGCGCATAGGTTTCCGGCGCGATGTTCTCGTAAAAAGCCGAGGGCATATTTACATAACAAATGCCATTTTGCAGGGAGATACCAAGAAGGCTTTCGCCTGTTGTCGTCAGCGGTGAGAGTCCGGCCGTTTTGGGGCCGTTGAGCAGTTCCTCCATCACATATCGGTGCACGGGCTCATACTCGCGCATCAGGATCGTTCGGTATTCGGCTTGAATGTCTCCGGTCTCGGGGTTTACAAAGTACAGCATCAGGGTTCGATCCATCGAAGTTCCGATCAGATCTTCGGTCAGAAAGTCCGATGGTGTGAGTACCGGGCGAACCGCGTAAGGTGTGCCTTCGGCCAGCAAAACAAGCTCCCGCACACCCTCAAGTTCACAGAGTGTGAGTGTGGCACAGGCGTTGGCCATGGTCAGGGAGACACCGGTCATCGTCCCGTAGGGGGCGGAAAGGTTTACGGTCAAACGGCCATCCTCGAGGCTCGTGTCCAGTCGCCGAGTGTCCGACGGGAAGGGGGAGAGCAGACGCTCATCCTGAGGCGGCGCCAGCAGCAGGTCGACGGCCCGTTGCATCAGGTTGTCCGCGTCATCAACGGGCAGGGACAGCGCGCGTACACCGTCCACCTCGTTTGCATCTGAGGCGTTGACACGGTAATAGATGTCGAGGTACTGGCCGGAGGTAAGATCCGGGACTTCCGGACGGCAGGCTGTGGTCAGGAATAAGCACAATACGCCGAGGAGAATAGCGGAAAGACGTCGGGTCATGCCGGTGTCCCCCCTTCGCTTTCGGCCAAGGGGAAGAAAATGCTGATGCGCGTGCCCTGTCCGAGTTCGCTGTCCAGTTCGATGGTGCCGCGATAGCGCGTGACGGTGTTTTTGACGATGGATAGACCGAGGCCAGCGCCGCCGGCCTCACGCGAACGCGCCTTATCAACACGGTAAAACCGGTCAAAAATGTGCGGAATTTCTTCTTCAGGGATGCCGATGCCGGTGTCTTGCACGATCAAATTGACCTGTTGCGAACGGATAAACAACAAAATGCGTACAATCCCGTTCGGACGGTTGTATTTGATTGCGTTTTCCACGAGATTGAACAGAATCTGGAACATATCGTCCTCGTTGGTCTCCACAAAGCAATCTTTGTCCATGCTGCTCTCGAGCGTGATGCCGCAGTGCTGCGCGAGCGGCGTGAGGCGGCGGATCACACGAGATACAATGATCTCCATGTCGATGGCCGAGACCGGCAGGTCGATTTCTGCGTCGAGCTTCGTGAGCGCGAGCAGCTTTTCAGTCATACGCGTAAGTCGGTCGCTTTCGTCGCCGATGTCGGAGACGAACTCCCGAATCAAAGCTTCGTTCATATCTCTGGTCTGCAAAATAGAGTCCGTAAGCAGCCGGATCGAGGCCAGCGGCGTTTTGAGCTCATGCGAGGCGTCGGAGACGAATTGCCGCCGCAATGCCTCGGTTTTTTGCAGGCGTCCGGTCAGTTCGTTGAACTCATCGGCCAAATCCGCGATTTCGTCGCGCCCGCGTTTGGGCACACGGTGACTGTATTCGCCTTCGCGCACAAGACGGATGCCGCGCAGCAGATCGCCGATGCGTCGGGAGAGAGCCGTCGAGGCGAAGATGCTCAGCACAATGACGACGATGGCCAGTCCCGCCGAAATACCCGCGATGTTTTTTTGAATCGAGGAGAGCAGTCGGGCCTGATCGGTGTCAAGCTCGAGCAGATAGACAGAGCCGATGACGCGGCCATGGTTCATAATCGGAATGGCCATGTGGCTCTCGAAGGTATTGTTTGAAAAAGTACAGGCAAACACATCGCTGCCGCTGAGTGAGCGCAGGATTTCAGGAAAGAGCGCATATTTTCCGGTGGAAACCGAGGTCGCGCTGTCGTCGAACAGCACAAGCCCGTCGGGATCCGTGACCATCATGCGCGAAAACGAGCGGTCACCGAGGTTTCCCAAGGTCTTTTGCACATTGTCCGGCGTCAGGATGTCCAAGCCCGACAGCGTTTTGGAAATCAGCCCCGCCCGCGCGGAGAGAGACGACTCCTTGCTGCGAAAGACGAACATCTGGAATTCCCGGATCGGATAGGTGTTGAATAGGAAGAGGATCAGCACGATGACCGACAGATAGAAAAACGCGACTTTGACCTGATAGCGAGTTACGAGAAAGGTGCGAATTCGCTTGGTGTTCGGCCGCAATCGGCATCACCTACCTTTTTACTTTGACCAAACACGGCGGTGTTTGATCAAAGTAGATAAAGCACCGGCCTGCGGGCCGGGCAAGACGATTAAAGCCTCGCAGAGTTTTCCGACACCGGCGGAAATTAAAATTTATTGTTTTTCCGGCGATATGCGCGTCGGAAAAACTCTGTAACCTCCCGGTTTTCCGCAGAAAATCGGGGAACCCGGCCCACAGGCCGGTGTCTATACTTGTCGAAGAAATCAGCGAAGCGTTTCTTCGACAAACTTACCTAAGGCTTGCAATAGTACCCCACACCCCACTTGGTCATGATATGTACGGGTTGAGCGGGGTTGTCCTCCAGCTTTTCGCGCAGACGCCGTACATGCACGTCCACCGTGCGGATGTCACCGGGGTATTCATACCCCCAAACGGTGTTCAGTAAACCTTCGCGGGTGTAAACCCGGCCCGGATTGCGGATGAAGAGCTCCATGAGGTCAAACTCTTTGACAGTGAGATCCACGGGGTTGCCGTGGATCTGCGCGCTGCGTTGGGCCGTGTCGAGCGTGATGTGCCCGATTTGCAGCACACTCTGCGGCGACGCGGCGGTCGCGGTGGCCACACGGCGGAGGATTGCGCGGATGCGCGCTTTGAGCTCCATAATATTAAAGGGCTTTGTGATGTAATCGTCCGCGCCGTACTCAAAACCGATCAATTTATCGGTATCTTCGCTGCGGGCTGTGAGCATAATAATGGGGATGGCGGAAAATTCCCGGATTCTTCGACAGGCCTCGAGCCCATCGATTTTCGGCATCATCAAATCCAAAATGATCAAGTCAAACTGATCGTCGCGCGCCAAACGCACCGCGTCCTCCCCGTCGTAACACGGGGTCACTTCGTAGCCTTCGTGCTCCA